>JAJQCL010000085.1:0-3033 GCA_021202715.1 Lachnospiraceae bacterium | reverse complement strand
GTAGAGACCTGCTTCCCGCGCAGCCGGGTCATCAACAACAGCTGCAGCCGGATCGATTCGACACAGGTGCTTGCCTGTCTGGATCAGCTCGTGGAAGAGGACGATGATCTGGTTCTCCTGGAGGTGGGAACGAACGACCGGAAGCGGGAGGACGGAGCGAAGTGTCTGACAGAGAATCTGCGGAAGCTGATTCGTATTCTGCAGGAGCGGGGAAAACGTGTCATTCTGATGTGCCCCAATCCTTCGACGGCGACTAATGAAGCGCAGGCCAATCGCTTCTTTCATATGGACCAGGTGAACGCAATCATGGCTGAAGCGGCGGAGGAGGCGGGAATCCTGTTTGTCAGTCAATACGAATATATTCTGGGAGAGCTGACCCGCGAAGGCAGAGATCTGGAAACTCTGATGATGGACGGCGTGGGAGTACATGATGGATTGCACCCCCCGGATCGGGTGCATGAAATGATGTTTGACCACCTGCTGGAGGCACTGAAGCTGCCGCCTGCCTGTGAAATAATCAATATCCATGGATAAGCATATGGCAGTGCGCGCGGCCATATCTGATCAAATAAACAAGAAAACGGAGGAAAAATGATGAAGGAAGGGAAAACCAGAAAAAGAAGACTTAGAAGAACTCTGGCACTTTTGCTGGCATTGATCACAGTCCTGAGCGGATGCGGGAGCAGCAGCTCGGGCAGCACAGACACGGCAACGACGGCCGGAGAGAGTGCGGCGACGGAAGCAGAGAACACGTCGACCTCGGAAGAGAGTACGGAGGCTGCCGATTCCGGTGAAGCCCAGTACGGCGGAGATCTGCGGGTCACCATTACCGCCGATCCGGCCAGCCTGGATGTCATTATGGAAGATGTGGTGGATGCACAGATCCCCGGTTATCATATTTTTGAGACGGCGATCTGTAACGACGCCAGCGGCAACATTTATCCGCAGGTCTGTACCTATGAGGAGACAGACAATCAGGTGATCCTGAAGGTGCGCGATGGTGTCACCTTCCACAATGGAAATGCAGTGACCATCGAGGATGTAGAGGCTTCCGCCGTGCGCTGGCTGGCCAATGTCTCCTCGGCGGAGACCTATGTAGGCAGTGTCCTGGAAAGCATGGAGATCGTGGATGATACGCTTGTTTTTACATTCACCGAGCCTGCGCCTCTGGCCACAACGGTGATGGCTTTCTATGACCAGGGGCTGTACATTATGCCGAAGGAAATCTGCGAAAAATATCCGGACAGCAAAATCGCGGATGAGGATCTGATTGGCACCGGTCCCTACAAATTTGTGGAGCATCAGGCGGATCGTTACATTCTGGTAGAAAAGTATGAAGACTATCAGCCGATTGACAATGGCGATGCGACCGGCATGGCGGCAACACGGATGGCCTATGTGGATCACATCTATTTTTATCCGGTGGGTGATAAATCAGCACGTGTCAACGGCCTGCTGACGGATGAATATGACATCATCATCGGTGCGCCGGAAAATATGAGAGAGACGATCGAAGCTGACGAGAATACGGAGGTGGTGCTGAAATCGGACGAGATTTTTGCCGGTCTGATCTTTAACTGTGCGGAAGGCTCCTGTACGGATGTGAACCTGCGGAATGCGATCCTGGCCTGCCTGGATATGGATGCCCTGATGCTGGCAGCGCAGGGATCCGAGGATCTGTATGTACTGAATCCGGGCGTCATGAGTGTGAACAGCAAATGGTATACCGACGAAAGTCTGGGAAAATACAACAATGTCGATCTTGAGGCGGCGAAGGAGTATCTGGAGCAGTCCTCGTATGATGGAGAAGAACTGGTATTTATCACCACCAAGGACAATGATTATTTCTACAAGACGGCGCTGGCCCTGTCGGAAATGGTGGCGGAGATCGGCATCAACATCGATCTGCAGGTATACGACAACGCGACGCTGAAGGAATACAGGATGGATTCGTCGAAATACGATATGTGCAGTGTAGGACTGGGCTCCAAGGTGGATCCCACACAGATCGCTTTCCTGGAGAGCGGCTGGGCCGGGTTCTATGAGTCGGAGCAGAAGGACGCACTGATCGAGCAGATGATGGCGGAGACAGATTTCGATACGCGCTATGATCTCTGGGTTGAGCTGACAAAGGTTCTCTATGAAGAGCTTCCCAACATTACCTTCGGAGAGAGGCTGGTCGTTGTCGGCATGAGAACGGATATACATAATCTGTATGAGGGTACGCAGAAGTATTACTGGAATACCTGGATGGAGCAGTAAGAAGCGACGTTGGCTCGTGCCTGAAGGGCTCGTGGGAGAGGAGGCCTGGCTCCTCCTCTCCCTCCGTCGGAAGGGGAAGAAAGACTCCGGGAAGAAGACGGGACAGGAAGATGAGGTATTTAGCTTATGATCAATTACACGATACGTCGGATACTATCCGCTATTCCCACCCTTCTGGTGGTAGCGGTCATGATATTTTTTCTGATTCGCTGCGTGCCGGGCAGCCCGGCGCTGACGATGCTTGGTGATGACGCGACAGTTGAGGAGATCGCGGCCATGGAAGAGGAGATGGGCCTCGACCAGCCTGTCGTGGTTCAGTTTGTCAAATGGATTGGAAATATACTGAAAGGAGATTTCGGAACCTCCATTTACTATGAAAAGCCGGTTCTTGAGGTGATTTTTTCACGCATGCAGCCCACGGTCATTCTGGTCATCTATGCGATGATCATCGGCATTGTGATTGGCGTTTCACTGGGAATGCTGGCTGCGATCTATCGGAACAGCTGGATTGATAAGGTTTGTATGGTTTTGTCCACGCTGGGTATTTCCCTGCCGGGTTTCTGGCTGGGACTGAACCTGGTGCTGCTGTTCGCCGTGACGCTGGGGTGGTTCCCTTCAGTGGGGTATGTCTACATCGAGGAAGGAGGGCTGCTGGAAACGCTGCGGTACCTGACGCTGCCGGCGGTTGCTCTCGGGCTGCAGCGCTCCGCCAGTCTGGCGCGGATCACGCGCTCCAGCATGCTCGAAGTGCTGAATGAAGATTATATTCGG
>JAJQCL010000195.1 GCA_021202715.1 Lachnospiraceae bacterium | reverse complement strand
GCGTAAGGAGTTTATCCGGCTTGCGCCGGACGCAGCCCGCGCAAGCCGGCAGGAGGCGACATGCCGCCTCCTGCCCGATCATAGAGCTATAGGAGGTATCAGTCATGCAGGGAGAAAACATGAGAAAAGCGGCGATCCTCGTCGAGGCGCTGCCTTACATTCAGAAGTTTAACCGGAAGATCATCGTCGTGAAGTACGGCGGTAGCGCCATGCTCGACGAGCAGCTGAAGGACAACGTGATCAAGGACGTGGTCCTCCTGAAGCTGGTCGGCTTCAAGCCGATCATCGTCCACGGCGGCGGCAAGGACATCAGCAAATGGGTGTCCAGGGCCGGGATGGAGCCGCGTTTCGTCAACGGTCTGCGTGTGACGGACGCAGCCACGATGGAGATCGCGGAAATGGTCCTGAACCGGGTCAACAAGGGCCTGGTGCAGAAGGTGGAGGCTCTGGGCGTCCACGCGGTCGGTCTCTCCGGCAAGGACGGCGGCATGCTCAAGGTGACGAAGAAGCTCTCCGCCGGACAGCATATCGGATTTGTCGGCGAGATTGAGTCTGTCGATCCGAAGATCATCACCGATCTGCTGGAGAAGGATTTCCTGCCGATCATCTGCCCGATCGGGGTGGACGGAGAATACAACACATACAACATTAATGCCGACGACGCGGCCTGCGCCATCGCCAAAGCCGTGAAGGCGGAGAAGCTGGCCTTCCTGACCGATACCGAGGGTCTGTACCGGAATTTTGAGGACAAGGATTCCCTGATCCGCCAGATCACGGTGGAGGATGCACAGGCACTCATCGACAGCGGCGAGCTGACCGGCGGCATGCTGCCGAAGCTGCAGAACTGCGTCGACGCGCTGAACGCCGGTGTCAACCGCGTGCATATCCTGGACGGACGGATCCTGCACAGCCTGCTGCTGGAGATCTTTACCAACGAGGGCATCGGAAGCGCGATCATTAAATAAGTAAGAATAATTCGTTCAATCAGGGATACCGGCATCGTGTGTCCCGCATCGGAGAGACTATCATGAACACACAGGAAATTATCAATCAGGGAGAGGAATGCCTTCTCCATACATACAATCGCTATCCGGTGGTGCTGGATCACGGAGAGGGCGTGTACCTCTACGACACAGAGGGAAAGAAATATCTGGACTTCTGCGCCGGAATCGCCGTGTTCGCTCTGGGCTACAATCAGCCGGAATTTAACGAGGCGGTGAAGGGACAGCTGGACAAGATCGTCCACACCTCGAACTATTTCTACAACGAGCCGTCCGTCTCGGCGGCCAGGAAGCTTTGCCAGGCCTCCGGCATGGACCGCGTGTTCTTTTGCAACAGCGGCACCGAGGCCATCGAGGGCGCGATGAAGAACGCTCTGCGCTACGCCTACAACAAGGACGGCCGGAACGGCCATGAGATCATCGCCATGCAGCACTCCTTCCATGGCCGGAGCCTGGGTGCTCTTTCCCTGACGGGAAATGCGCACTATCAGGATCCTTTCCGCCCGCTGCTCGGCGGCGTGCATTTCGCGGAGTTCAATAACCTCGACAGCGTGAAATCCCTGGTGAATGACCGTACCTGCGCCATCATTCTCGAACCGGTGCAGGGCGAGGGCGGCATCTATCCGGCGACGCCGGAGTTCCTGCAGGGCCTGCGGGCGCTCTGCGACGAGAAGGACATCCTGCTGATCTGTGATGAGATCCAGTGCGGTATGGGCCGGACCGGCAGCATGTTCGCCTGTGAGCGCTACGGCGTGAAGCCGGATATCATGGCGGTCGCCAAGGCTCTGGGCTGCGGCCTCCCCATCGGCGCTTTCCTGACCACGGAGAAAGCAGCGGCGCTGGCGCCCGGCGATCACGGCTCCACCTACGGCGGCAACCCGCTTGTCTGCGCCGCCGCCGACAAGGTCTTCGATCTCTACGAGTCCCTCCATGTGCTGGAAAATGTGCAGAAGGTGGGCGCTTACCTCTATGAGAAACTGGACGAGATGGCCGCGGCGAATGATAAGATTCTGGCGCACCGGGGCGTTGGCCTGATTCAGGGACTGGAATTCTCCGTGCCGGTGGCGCCAATCATCCAGGAAGCCCGGGACAACGGCCTGATTCTCATCAACGCCGGAACCAACATCCTACGCTTTGTGCCGCCGCTGATCATCACCGAAGAGCATGTCGATGAGATGATGATGATCCTGACGCCGATTGTGATGAAATAACAGACGTGATTTTATATTGTGAATGAAAAACCTTCGGGTGCTTTATGTATTAAGGCCTTCGAAGGTTTTTTGTTGTCTGCAATACGCTTCAGATTGTTAATGATGGGTGGTGAATAAAGGACGGGATTCTGCGCATATTATTCCATAAATGTTTTACAGGCATTGCCTGTCATTGAAAGAGACGGCAGTGCATAAATCTGCGGATGAAAGGCAGGAAAACACGATGTGGGGATTCCTTCTCTCGATGCTCTCCGGAGCGCTGATGAGTTTGCAGGGCGTATTTGATACGCAGGTGACAGACCGGACGAGCATCTGGGTGGCAGCAGGCTGGGTGCAGCTGACCGCGTTTCTGGCCTGCGCAGTGGCCTGGTTCTTCACGGGGCGTAAGCCGGTGGCCGATCTGTTCCAAGTGCGTCCCTGGTATCTGCTTCTGGGCGGCGTCATGGGCGCAGTCATCACCATCACGGTCATTCAGGGAATGCAGGCTCTGGGACCGGCCCGGGCGACCCTCCTCATCGTCATCACGCAGCTGGCGGTATCCTACGGCGTGGAGCTGCTGGGACTTTTCGGAGTCGAGAAAACCCCATTCCGCTGGAGTCGGCTGTTCGGGCTGCTTCTGGCGGTCGGGGGATTCTTCCTCTTTGAGCATTCGGCGGGGCAGTGAAGCCTTACAATAAAGTCGGGCGACACATAGGTGTTCAGACAGCTGAAACAGTCTTCACACCCATGTGTCGCCCTTCTTAATTTTATAAAATGCACAGATCGCACTCTTCGCCGTGAGCGTTCAGTATGCCGATGGCCTGCAGATAGGAATAGATGATGGTAGACCCCACGAAGCTCATGCCGCGCTTCTTCAGGTCCCAGGAGATTGCATCGGAAAGCGGGGAGGTCGTGCGGATATGATAATCCTCTGTAAGTACCTCACCGTGGGTGAAGCCCCAGATATATGCATCAAACGACCCGAATTCCCGCTGTATTTCCCGGAAAACACGTCTGTTGCGGATCGCCGCTTCGATCTTGAGCCGGTTGCGGACGCTGCCGGGATCACGGAGCAGCTCCGCGCATTTGGCTTCGTCATAGAGGCAGACTTTTTCAACGTCAAATCCGTCAAAGGCGGCGCGGAAATTCTCCCGTTTATTCAGGATACATTCCCAGGACAGACCGGCCTGAAAGCACTCTAAAATCAAAAGCTCATAGAGCTTCTGGTCGGAGTGCTCCGGGACGCCCCATTCCTCGTCGTGATAACGGATATAGAGCGGATTTTTCAGGTTGACGTAGTGGCAGCGGCGGTTGATTTCATTCATGATGTGTATCCTTTGTCTGACATTCCAGTTTGTTGAGTTCCCTCGTAGAAGCTGTTCTCCTCAGCAACCCTTGATAAATATGCGCTTTTGTTTAGCTGATAAACGGTTCCTTTGGTTTTCCCCGCTTTAAATGTCCCGCCAATACCAAAGAACCGCTCAAAGAACGCTTTCAGCTTGTCAATAACCGTCTGTTTCTTCTTTGCCCGTCCACCGCCGAAGCGGGAGACCGGCGGCATCAGCTTGTCGATGTCGGTCCCAGTTGTCCTGACTTCACCTTCGCGGAAAGCGTTCTCAACGAACTTCCGGGTTTCCGGCTCTTTCAAATGCTCCTCGTTGATGATCTGGGCAAGCTCCCGTTCCCGTTCTTCAGCAACATAGGTCTGCCATTCGCCCATGACATCCTCAACTTCATTCAGGCTGCCAATAAAGCTTTCGATCAGTGCCTTTTTGCTGCGCAGCTCCGGGCTGGCGTCTACGGCTTTGCGAATGGTAACAAGCACTTCCTTATCCTCGAGGTGGCTGCTGTGATATTTGGCGACCAGCATCAGAATGTAATCAATATTGATCTCAATTTGCTTAATCAGCTCTATCTCGAAAACAACATCATCCGTGATGTCCTTTTTGTCTTTGCCGGGTCTGTGCCACTCGTCCCGCAAATCCTGATATCGTCCGAGGTAATCCTGCAAATCGCGCTCGCTAATTAGTTCCTTGCCTTTGAACTCGTCAAAGGAAGAAAGTAGGTTCCGCATTCTCAGGATGGAACCAAGCAGCATGATAAACTCTTTCTGAT
>JAJQCL010000116.1 GCA_021202715.1 Lachnospiraceae bacterium | reverse complement strand
GGGAGAAGCGGGATGTTTACAGAAATTTCCATTAATAATAGGAGGATACGCAACCGGATCGCCCGCAGCGCGACCAACGATCACCTGGGCTATGCGGACGGCCGGGTCAGTCCGGCGCAGATGCGGGAGTATGAGGAACTGGCGACCGGCGGGGTCGGACTGATCTTTACGGGGCATCTCTGTGTGGATGCAGATCATCGGGCCGATCCTTTTCAGAATCTGGTGTGCGATGACCGGTTTCTTCCCGGTCTGGCCGAGCTGGCTGCGGCAGCACATCGCGGCGGCGCGGTGATCTATGGACAGATCTCCCACGCCGGACCCAAAGGCGTCAATCCGGTGGATTTTAACAGTTTTGACCAGAGAGAGATCCAGGCGGTGGCTGATGCTTTTATTTCCGGCGCAGAGCGGGTGGCGCGGGCCGGGTTTGACGGCGTACAGCTCCATCTGGCGCACGGTTATCTTCTGTCGCAGGTGCTGGATCCGCTGCAGAACATCCGGACGGACGAGTACGGCGGCAGCCGGGAGAACCGCTTTCGTCTGGTGCGGGAGATCGTGGCGGGAATTCGGACGCGCTGTCCGGGACTGAGTCTGGCGATCAAGATCAATGCCAATGACAGCGCTTTCGGCTCCTGGGATGAGACGCTTCTCTATTATGTGCAGGAACTGCAGAGGGAAGGCGTCGGCGCGGTGGAGGTCAGCGGGAATAATTTCGCAGAATTTCCCCGGGAAGCGTGCCTGTATTATCTGCGTGAAGCCTGTCTGGTGAAGAAGCAGATCGATATTCCGGTGATCCTGGTGGGCGGCCTGTATTCCCGGGCGACGATGCAGCAGGCTCTGGATGCGGGCGTGGATATGGTTTCTCTGAGCCGCAGCCTCATCGCCGAACCGGATTTTCCGGTCCGGCTGCAGAAAGGAGAGGCGGAGACCTCCCGCTGCCTGCGCTGTAATCAGTGCTTTTCCGTCTTTCACAATATGTACCGGCGCTGTGTCCTGCGGCCGGAGGAGCAGCAGCTGCGGGACAGCTTCGGCTGAAACCAGACGATCGGCGGCGTTTCTTTGTCCGTTTGCGTCCCCGGGAGGACGGTAAAAGGGACTTGAAGATGCTTTTTATCTGTGTTACACTTGTTTAAATCGGTTGAGATTCTGCCTGCGGGGGGCGGCAGGAAAGGGGAAATTCTCGCATGATCGACAGAGACAAAGTGATCGCGATGACGAAGGCGGCGATGGATGAATCGAAAAACCGGAAAAAGTCTTCGCCGGCGAAAAATTATTACGCGGATGATTATGTCAGTGTGCAGGTCCTGAAGGGGATCCTGGGAATGACGGTCGTCTATGTGCTGCTGGTGTCCTGCTGGGCACTGTATACGGCGGATGTCTGGATGACGTATTCTCTGGAACAGATTCTTGAGATGGGGAAATATCTGGGAATCCTGTACCTGTGCGTTCTTCTGGCGTCCATCCTGATTCTGATCCTTATATATACGCTGCGTTATTCACAGGCGCGGCGGACACTCAGAGAGCAGCAAAATGATCTGCGCAGGATACGGAATCACTATGAACATACAGAGAAGAGACGGGAGGGATAGGAATGGAACCGTTGCTTTACGCCCGTCAGAGGGCAAAAACGTGGTTTGTGGCCCATGAGGTATACTTGTTACCGGTCATCAAATTTCTGCTGATGATGATCATCCTGCTGGTGATGAACTGGCATCTGGGCTACCGGTATGTGATGATGCGCTGGGTGCTGGTGATCCTGGCCTCGCTGGTGAGCTGCCTGCTCCCCTGGAGCGGGATGACGGCTGTGGCCGCGCTGTATTTGCTGGGGCATGTCTCCGCACTGTCCTGGGAGGGCGCTGTGGTGCTGGGGGCGATGATGTTTATCGCCATGATGCTGCACTATCTCTTTTTGCCGGGTGGGAGCTTTTTGATCGTCCTGGTGTGTCTGGCCAGCTATCTGAAGGTGCCTTTTCTGGTTCCGCTTCTGGCGGGGATCTTCGGGTCGGCGCTGTCCTTCCTGCCTGTCGGAATCGGTGTGATGATCTACTATACGATGCTTTCTCTGGAACAGAATGCCACGTATCTGCTGGATGCCGGAAATGGGATTTCCGACTGTTTCCTTCAGATTCTGGGCACTCTGCAGGGGGACTCGAAGATGATCCTCACATTGCTGGTTCTCTGCCTGACGGCGCTGATCGTGTATGGCCTGAGTCATCTGGCGGTGGACTACGCGCGTCTGATCGCTGTGGGAACCGGAGGAATTCTGATCCTGCTTCTGTTTATCCTGGGAGGATTCCTCTTCAATGTCTCCGTGTCCTATATGAATGTCCTCGGAGGCTGTGTGTTCTGCAGCGCTCTGGCCGCTGCCGCGTCTTTCTGGGGAGATATCGTGGATTTCTCCCGGCCGGAGTATCTTCAGTATGAGGATGACGAATATATTTATTATGTGAAGGCTTTTCCCAAGGTGGGACTGGTAGAGCCGGAACGCAAGGTGAAGGAGATCAATTCTCGCAGGGAAGGGCGAAGCGGCCGGAGAGAGGCTCACTGAAAGGCAGGAGCCGGAGGACGGCTGATGGACTGAAGCCCAGGACGGAGAGAGAATAAATGGAAACCATATCCAATTTTTTCAATATAGTTGAGGCACTGGAACTGCCGCAGATTGGTTTCACCGATATCGTGGAGATCATTATTATTGCAGTGATCCTGTACTATCTTCTTGTGATGGTGCAGAATACCAGGACCTGGTTCCTGCTGCGGGGGATCGCGGTGATTCTGGTGTTTTTTGCTCTGGCGACGGTGCTGCATCTGGATACGATCCTGTTCATCGCCGAGAACTCGTTCAGTGTCATTGTCATGGCGCTCATCGTGGTTTTTCAGCCGGAGCTGAGAAAGGCGCTGGAACAGCTGGGCCAGAATAAGACATTATTTACCATTTTTGGAGGCAATTCGCTTCCGGAGGAGGATCAGTTTGACCAGACGACCATCGACGAGCTGGTGAAGGCTGCCTATGCGTTGGGACGCACCCGCACGGGAGCCCTGATCGTCATCGAGAGGGAGGTTCCTCTGGAAGAATATGTTCGCACAGGGATCACCGTGGATGCCGTGCTGTCCAGTTCGCTGCTGATCAATATCTTTGAACATAATACGCCGCTCCATGACGGGGCGGTGATTGTACGGGGGAATCGGGTGGTTTCGGCCACCTGCTATCTGCCCCTGTCCCAGAATTCGGAGATCCCCAAGGAGCTGGGGACCAGACACCGGGCCGCGATCGGTGTCAGTGAGGTGACAGACAGCGTGACGCTTGTTGTTTCCGAGGAGACGGGCAAGGTGTCTGTGGCGGAGAAGGGCGCACTGAGCCGCAATCTGACGCCGGTAGAGCTGCAGGAGAAGCTGCAGTCGCTCCATCCTCCCGTGGAAGAACCGCGTGGGATCCGCCTGAAATTCTGGAAAGGAAGGCAGAAGAATGAAGAAGAAGATTCTGAATAACTGGGCTCTGAAGCTGCTTTCCGTCGGGATCGCACTGGTGATCTGGGTGATCGTCGTCAATTATGATAATCCCTACAAGACGAAGACCATCTCGGGGATTCCCATCGAGATCACGAACGAGGATGTAATCACAGATCAGAATATGACCTATTCGGTGGTCGGTACACAGACAGCAACGATCCGTGTTACCTGCCGGAGAAAGGTGGCGGAGAATCTGTCTGCAAGCGATTTTAGGGCAGTGGCTGATTTCAGCGACCTGTACAGCGCGACGAACCAGATTCCGGTGACGATCACCTGCACCAGCAACAAGGTCAGCAGCGATGAGATTACGCAGGTGACACAGAGCCTGGAGGTGGAGCTGGAGGAGATCGTTTCCCAGAAGATGGAGGTTCAGGTGAATGTGACGGGAGATCCGGCCACGGGTTATACGGTGGGAGATGTCACCTGTTCCCCGTCCTACGTGACCGTAACGGCGCCGGAATCCTTCCTGGATCAGGTCAGCTACGTGGGCGTGGATGTCAGCGTGGCCGATGTGTCCCAGACTGTGTCGACGACGGCAACGTTGCATTTCTACAGTCCGGGCGGGAGCGTTCTGGATACCAGTGACGTAGAGAACCTCAGTGTGACGACGACAGATATTTCCGTGGAAGTGGAAATTCTGAATGTGAAGACGGTAAACATTGGATATACCGTCACCGGACAGGACAGTGTGGCGGACGGTTATCAGTACTCCGGCATTGAGATGGATCCGGTTTCCGTGGATATCTCAGGGAGAAAGTCGGTCCTGGCGGAGATTACCTCTCTGACGCTGCCGGACGGGGAGCTGGATGTGACCGCAGACAGCGACGATATTACGAA
>JAJQCL010000176.1:2226-17711 GCA_021202715.1 Lachnospiraceae bacterium | reverse complement strand
GGTCTCAGGCGCTGTCGCCGTACTGCTAAACAAAAAGCACAATCCGTTGGTCCGGGTGCAGCTGCGCGGCTTTCATCCCGAGGGACGGATCTTCGCGCAGATCTATAAGGTCGGCTTCCCCACTATCCTCACACAGGCGATGGGAAGCATCATGCTCTCCGCGGTCAATGCGATCCTGATCTCCTACTCCGCCACTGCCGTCGCCTTCTTCGGCGTGTATTACAAGCTCCAGAGCTTCCTGTTCATGCCCATGAACGGCATGGGGCAGGCAGCGATTCCCATTGCCGGATATAATCTGGGAGCCGGAAAGAGGGAACGTGTGCTGGGTTTGCTGAAGACCATGCTCCCCGCCGCTGTGGTTCTCTCTCTCATCATTTCCGTCATCTTCTTCGCGATTCCGGGACCGCTCCTGCGCATCTTCTCCGCCAGCGAAGACATGCTGGCCCTCGGTGTCCCGGCCCTGCGGATCATCTGCGGCACCTTTGCCTTCGCCTCCGTCACGATGATCCTCGGCTACACCGTATCCGGTCTCGGCAACGGCGTCGTCAATATGCTGGGAACCGCGCTGCGCCAGTGCATTCTTCTGGTTCCCTGCATCTGGATCCTCTCACGTCAGTTCGGAGTGGATTCTGCCTGGTATGCGTTCTGGATTGCCGAAGTTCTGGCAACGCTCTATGCGGTATGGGCGACGATTCGGGAGCTGAGGAGGAAAGGGATTCTGGACTAAGCCTCCTTCTCCTCCGGCAGCCAGTCCACCTTCAGATAATAAATCACCATACCCACGGCGCAAATGATCCAGGTAAGCGGCCAGCCAAACATAACAGCCATCACACTGTTCGTCCGCGGCACAGCAATCGCCAGATAAATCTGCCGCAGCACGACGAAGGAACCGAGCATGAAATACATGGGCACCTTCGAATGACCGGCGCCGCGCAGAGCGCCGTTCAGGATCTGAATGACAGGATGCACGATATAAAATGTTGCAAACATACGCAGCATTTCCCCGCCGACCGCGATCACTTCGGCATCCGACGTGAAGATTCCGATTAATGGCTCCGCCAATCGGTTCATGGCAATTGCACCGATCAAAATGAGGACAGAACAAGCAGCCCAGGAGGTATAAATGCCCCGCTTCACCCTCCGGAATTTTCCGGCTCCGAAGTTCTGTCCGACGAAGGTCGTGATCGTCATATTAAAGCTCTGCAGAATCAGCATCAGAAACCCGTCGATGCGAATGGTGGCTGAATACGCTGCGACCACGGCCGTACCGAAAGAATTGATATAAGACTGCACGATCACATTCGAGAACGAAGTGACACTCTGCTGCAAGGCAGTCGGGAACCCAATGGCAATGATTCGATATGTGACTGCCTTATGGAAGCGGATCTTCCGCAGCTCCAGACGGTAACTGTCCTGAGTCCGCAGCAGTTTATACAGCACCAGTGCTGCGCTGATGGCCTGTGCCGTCACCGTCGCGATCCCCACACCGGCAATTCCCATGGAAAAAACACAGACAAACAGAAGATCCAGTGCAACATTGATCACACAGGCCACAGCCAGAAAATACAGCGGTGTCCGGGAATCTCCTACGGCCCGCAGGATGCCCGCACCAATGTTGTAGATCAGAGAAAAGGTAATGCCGCCAAAATAGATTTTCAGATACAGCAGCGAATAGGGAAGCACGTCCTCCGGTACGCCGATGCCGCGAAGCAGCGGTTCGGCGAACAGCACTCCCACTGCCGTAAACAGAACACTCAGCAAAATCGTCAGCGCCATTGAACTGTGCACCGCGTCGCTCAGCTCCTTCTTCTGCTCCCCGCCAAAATACTGAGCAATCACCACCCCGGCGCCCGCTGACAGTCCCATAAAGAAGCCGACCAGCATATTGATAACCGGCGTAGAGGCTCCCACTGCCGCGAGAGCCCCTGTACTTACGTAATTTCCCACCACGTAGGAATCTACTGTGTTATATAGCTGTTGAAAAAGGTTTCCGATCAGAAGAGGGATTGCAAAGCGGATAATCGCTTTCAGTATATTTCCCTCGACCAGTTCCCGGTTTTCTGTACTCTGCAACGCCAACATCCCCTCTTCTGCAATCTTTGCAAGATTGGCTGTGATTTTCTCCGAAAAAGGATAGCACAACAGGAAAGATTTAGCAAACCCTTTTCCACAATCTTCCAGATTTCTTTTATTGCCTGCCTTGCTTTATCTCCCGTGACCGTGTTATACTTCCTTTAGCCATATCGTTCGCATTCTTTTCCGCAGCGGAAGCCCGCCGAAAAAAACAGAGGTGAATTCCATGATGAAAAAAAGGCCACCTGTAGGGATTGAAAGTTTTTCCGAATTGATAAAAGAGAATTTTTATTATGTAGATAAGACCGGTCTGATCCGGGAGCTCCTCGAAAACTGGGGCAAAGTGAATCTCTTCACCCGCCCGCGCCGCTTCGGCAAGAGTCTCAACATGAGTATGCTCCGGGCTTTTTTCGAGATCGGAACAGATACCAGCCTGTTCGATGGACTGGAGATTTCCCGGGAAACTGCGCTCTGTGAGAAATATCTGGGGAAATATCCGGTCATTTCCCTCTCACTGAAAGATGTGGCTGGCAACGATTATGAGGAGGCCCGGCGGCAGATGCAGAACGTCATCCGCCGCGAAGCTGACCGTCTGGCATTTCTGCAGAACAGCGAGATCCTGGACGATATTGAGAAAGCACGTCTGCACGAGTTAAGAACACAGACCGGTGATCTGGAGAGCAGTCTGCTTCTTCTGTCCGATCTTCTCTACAGGCATTATGGAAAAAAGGTCATCATTCTGATCGACGAATACGATGTGCCCCTGCAAAAAGCGGAGGCCAAGGGCTATTATGACCAGATGGTTTCCCTCATCAGCCGCTTTTTCAGTTATGGAATGAAGACAAACAGCAACATGCTCTTCGCTGTCGTCACCGGCTGTTTCCGTATTGTCAAGGAAAGCATCTTTACCGGCTTTAATAATCCCAAGGTTCACTCGATCACGGACGAACAGTATGACGAATGGTTTGGCTTCACTGATACCGAGGTACGGCAAATGCTGGATTATTATGATCTCAGTGAATACTATAACCTGACACGGGAGTGGTATGACGGATATCTGTTTGGAGCGATTCATGTCTACTGCCCCTGGGATGTTATCAACTGGTGCGAGCAGCTTCGCCGCAGCCGGGATGCCCGTCCGCAGAACTTCTGGGCAAATTCCAGCAGCAACGACATGGTTCTCCGTTTTGTGGAGCGAGCCGATGAGACCACGAAAGCCGAGATGGAAGAGCTCTCCGAAGGAAAAAGCATCGACAAATACATTCGAACAGATCTGACCTACGCGGAGCTTGACCGTTCCATCGACCATCTCTGGAGCGTTCTTTTTACCACAGGTTATCTGACACATTGCGGCCGGAACGAGGACGGAACCTATCGGCTCGTCATTCCTAACCATGAGATCCGCACCCTCTTTGACCAGCAGATTCGGGAGTGGTTTTTCTCGCAGATTGAGGACGGACTGCAGCCACTCTTTCACGCCTTTGACCAGAATTGTCCGGGAGAGATCGAACGATGCCTCCACACCTGTCTGGCGGAGTCCATCAGCTTCATGGACGGCGGCAATACGGAGGAGATGCGAGAGAGCTTCTACCACGGCCTGCTTCTGGGGATGCTGCGCGGGCGCCGCAGCTGGCTGGTGAAGTCCAACCGTGAGGCCGGAGAAGGACGCGCGGATATCCTGCTGGTAGACCGGGCACATCAGCTCGGACATATCATCGAGGTCAAGTATGCTTCCGACTACCGCAGTCTCGAAATCAAAGCACAGGAAAGCCTCCGCCAGATCGAAGATACCCGATATGACGAGTATTTTCTTGATTATGACATCCAGAACATCTGTCATTACGGGATTGCATTTCATCGGAAGAAGTGCCGGGTGGCGGCAAGATAAAGCAGGCTCTGCGTGAAATCATAGACTTCACACAGAGCCTTTCTTCATCCCTCCAGTATCTTTACTTCCTTCCCCCGGAACGCGAATCCATATCTACGAACACACTTCAATCCATGCGCCCGCAGTTCAGCTTCATACTGCCGCTCTTCAATCTGCCTGAGAGCCCGTTTTGCCGTGTCTTCAAGCGTACTCTCCTTGCGCGGATCAAAAACCTTAAACTCGATGAGAATACCGTCTTTCTCTCGATCCAGCGGTTCAATGGCAACATCGTACCTCCCCAGACCGCTCTCCCGATTGGATGTCAGAATGTGCGTACGATTCAGATCAGCGATCAATCCCAGTGTAAATCCATGATAGAACTGCTCCGCCTGTTCGCTCTCTGATGCTCCGCTTCCCACATCAAAATAACTGAACGTCTGAGAAGTCACCTTCTCCATATACCTCTGCATGCCCTCGAGGTTCCCTGCCAGAAGCATCCGGATAAAATCTGTATACTCGTCATAGGAAGCGGCAAACCATTTCTTCACCAGACGGCAAAGTGCTTCCCGCACCTCATAGTTCGTCAGTCGAATTTCATAACGATCGTCCTTCTCTCCCACGATCTTCACATATCCCGTCGTCAGGAACCAGCTCCAGATGGTTTTGGAATCACCACACAGCTCTGCGTAAGTGATTGCCTCATCAATCTCGGTCTCAAGAGTACCACCGTTCAGAAGAACCTCAAATTCATCCTTGATTTTCAAAGAACCCTCCCGAACCAGATTGCCGACCAGTGCATTTCCGCTGGTGTTCATCCAGTATGGCTTCAATCTCTTCTCACTCAGCAGATTAAGAATCGACCATGGATTATAGATATCTGTCCGATCTCCGAAACGAAACCCGTCATACCAATATTTGACTTCATCCTTCTGTGATTCAAGATCGTAGGTCTTCAGCGCGGTAAAGACTTCCTCCTCCGTGAAGCCAAATACTGTCTCGTACAGAGGTGTCGTAGAGGTCACAACACGCAGATTATTAAGATCAGAGAAAATCGATTCCTGCGTAATTCTTGTAATACCGGTCAGAAGTCCTCGTTCCAGGTATGGGTTATCTTTGAATGCGGAATGGAAGAGGCGGCGAATATAACGGATCGCTTCCTCCCAGTAGCCAGCCGTATAGGCCTCCAGCATCGGTGTGTCATACTCATCAATCAGAATCAGGACCTTTTTATCAAAATGACGATACAGATAACTCGACAAAGCCCGCACTGCTTCCCGGCACTCTTCATCGGTGACATCCTGGTCAATCACCTTTGTAAAAGCACGCTTTTCCGCTTCCTTCAGGCGTTTTGAATCCAGCAGATACTCATGCTCCAGATAGAGCGATGCCATCAGCCTCTTCATCTTGGCCGCCATCTTCATGCAGTCATCCTCTTTTACATCTGCCAGGCTGAGATGTATCAGCGGATATGTTCCCTGTACAGAACGAAAACGAACATCTTTCCAGACAATAAAATGTCCGAAGAGTTCTTCCCCTCGATTTATATATTTTTTTGAGAAAAATGCCTCTACCATGCTGAGAGTCAGTGTCTTGCCAAAGCGTCTGGGCCTTGTGATCAGAGTCACCTGATCTGCACTGTCATACCAGTCTTTCAAAAAATACGTCTTATCCACATAGAAAACATCTCTCTTCACAATATCTTCAAAGGAAGAGATTCCCAGAGCAACACGTTTTTTCATCGTCCTGTTCCTCCTCGTCATTTACAAGGATAACACAGAGAAAACAGAACCGCAAGACATAAAACGGCCCCCTTTTCAGGGGGCCGAAATCGTTTGGTTTTATGCGCAGGGCTGCGTAAAGAGTTTTTCCGGCTGACGCCGGACGCAGCCCGCGCGGCGAGTAGGAGACGTAAACCGTCTCCTACTCGATTCTTGTTTATTTCTCGTCCGACAGGGCGGCCTGCGCGGCGGCCAGGCGGGCAATAGGCACGCGGTACGGCGAGCAGGATACATAGTTCATGCCGATCTTGTAGCAGAACGCCACGGAACTCGGATCTCCGCCGTGCTCACCACAGATGCCGAGCTTCAGAGAAGGATTGGTCTTACGGCCCTTCTCGGCAGCACTCTTGATCAGCATGCCGACGCCGTGCTGATCCAGCTTGGCGAAGGGATCGGACTCGTAGATCTTGTTCTGATAGTAGGCATCCAGGAACTTTCCGGCATCATCACGGGAGAAGCCG
This sequence comes from Lachnospiraceae bacterium, assembly GCA_021202715.1. Classification (GTDB taxonomy): domain Bacteria; phylum Bacillota; class Clostridia; order Lachnospirales; family Lachnospiraceae; genus UBA3305. Next base: position 11,532 of record JAJQCL010000176.1, on the reverse strand, counting down.
AAGGTCATCTGGGTCAGATCGTTGGTTCCGAAGGAGAAGAAGTCCGCTTCCTCGGCGATCTCATCGGCCAGCAGAGCGGCACGGGGGATCTCGATCATCGTTCCGATGTGGTAGTTGATATAGTTGTTCTTTTCCTTCTTGACCTGCTCCGCGGTCTCAACAATCACGTCACGAACGAATTTGAGTTCCTTACGATCACCGACCAGAGGAACCATGATCTCGGGCACGATATCATAGAGCTCTTCTTCCTCAACCTCAATGGCCGCCTCGATCAGGGCGCGGGTCTGCATCCGTGCAATCTCGGGATAGGTGATCGCCAGACGGCAGCCGCGGTGACCCATCATGGGGTTGAACTCATGCAGCTCGTCGCAGCGGTTCTTCACTTCCTCATAGGTCAGACCCATATCCTTCGCCAGAGCTTCCATATCCTCCTTCTCGGTAGGAACAAACTCATGCAGAGGCGGATCGATAAAGCGAACCGTCATGGGTCTGCCCTTCAGAGCCTTGTACATGGCCTTGAAGTCTTCCTTCTGATAAGGAATCAGGCCAGCCAGAGCTTCCTCCCTCTCTTCCACCGAGTCGGAAATGATCATGCGGCGGATCTTCGGAATTCTGTCCTCATCGAAGAACATATGCTCCGTCCGGCACAGGCCGATGCCCTCGGCGCCCAGACGCACAGCCACAGCCGTATCAGCCGGGGTGTCAGAGTTGGTGCGGATCTGCAGGGTTCTGTATTTGTCGGCCCAGCCCATGACACGGCCGAAGTAGCCGCCCACAGATGCGGGAACCGTCTTAATGTCTCCATCGTAGATGTTGCCGGTGGTGCCGTCCAGAGAAATGTAGTCTCCCTCATGATAGGTGTGACCGCCCAGCGTGAAGACCTTCGCCTCCTCATCGATCTCGATCTCACCGCAGCCGGATACACAGCAGGTGCCCATGCCGCGGGCCACGACGGCCGCATGAGAGGTCATGCCGCCGCGCACAGTCAGGATGCCTTCTGCCGCGTGCATGCCCTCGATGTCCTCCGGGGAGGTCTCCAGACGAACCAGGACGACTCTCTCACCAGCCTCATGATGCGCCTTGGCATCCTCGGCGTTGAAGTACACCTTACCGGCTCCGGCGCCGGGAGAAGCAGGCAGAGCAGAACCAACAACCACACCGGCCTTCAGAGCCGCCGCGTCAAAGGTAGGATGCAGCAGTTGATCCAGCGACTTGGCATCAATACGAAGCACCGCTTCCTTGTCGGTGATCATGCCCTCATCCACCAGATCGCAGGCAATCTTGATGGCCGCGGGAGCGGTTCTCTTGCCGTTCCGGGTCTGCAGGAAGTACAGCTTGCCTTCCTGAATCGTGAACTCCATATCCTGCATATCACGATAATGGCGCTCCAGATTCATAGCCAGCGTCATGAACTGTTCATAGCACTCCGGCAGATCCTCTTTCAGCTTGGTGATGGGCTGCGGCGTACGAACACCAGCGACAACGTCCTCACCCTGCGCATTGATCAGATATTCACCGAAAATGCCCTTCTCACCGGTGGAAGGATTCCGGGTGAAGGCCACGCCGGTACCGGAGGTGTTGCCCATATTTCCAAAGACCATCGTCTGCACGTTGACAGCCGTGCCCCAGTCGCCGGGAATGTCGTTCATGCGGCGATACACGATCGCACGGGGGTTGTCCCAGGAACGGAACACGGCCTTGACCGCCTCCATCAGCTGCACCTTGGGATCCTGCGGGAAGTCTTCCCCATGCATGGACTCTTTATAAACCGCCTTGAAACGGTTGATCAGCTCTTTCATATCCTCTGCAGTCAGGTCGATGTCATACTTGACGCCCTTTTCAGCCTTCACCTCATCGATGATCTTCTCGAAGTAGGACTTGGGCACTTCCATGACCACATCGGAGAACATCTGAATGAATCTGCGATAAGAATCATAAGCAAAACGGGGATTGCCGGTCTTCTTCGCAAAGCCTTCGACAGACACATCGTTCAGTCCCAGGTTCAGAATGGTATCCATCATACCGGGCATGGAAGCGCGCGCACCGGAACGCACGGAAACCAGCAGCGGATCCTCGGTGTCGCCAAACTTCTTCTCATTCACACCTTCCAGCCAGGTCAGCGCCTCAAAAATCTGCTTCTGAATCTCCTCGGAGATCTGACGTCCCTGCGTATAATAATCCGTACAGGCTTCGGTGGTTACCGTAAAGCCCTGCGGGATCGGCATGCCCAGATTGGTCATCTCTGCCAGGTTCGCGCCTTTGCCGCCCAGAAGATTGCGCATATCTGCGTTGCCCTCTCTGAACTTGTACACCCATTTTGCCATTGTTCGTTCCTCCTAAATCTGTACCTCGATGAGGGAAAATCCCCCTCCGAGTCTGTTCGCGGTCGCCGCTCTGCCGCCGATTCTCTCCGACCGTTTGGCGCCGTTTGAAATTATATCATATTTTATCATATGAGAAAAGAAGTTTTTTTACCGGAATTATTACCGGAAATAACGCACCCCGGCCTCGAAAATTCTCATATCCTGATCGCCGTAAATATTCTTCTGCAGCGATGCTCCGCGTCTCTCATTATGAAGCATCTTGCCCAGGACCCGTCCGTCGGGGCTGGTAATTCCCTCAATGGCCCGGAAGGAGCCGTTGGAGTTCCAGGTCTCATCCATGGAAACATTTCCCTCGGGATCGCAGTACTGTGTCGCCACCTGTCCGTTCGCGAAGAGCTTTTCCAGCCAGGCGTCATTCGCGACAAAGCGGCCCTCGCCATGAGAAGCGGGATTGCAGTAGACCCCGCCCAGATCGGCAAGCTGCAGCCAGGGAGACTTGTTCGTCACGACCTTCACGTAGTTCATGCGGGAGATGTGGCGGCCGATCGTATTAAAGGTCAGCGTGGGAGAAGACGTCCCCTGCGGCACGATCTTCCCTTCCGGCACCAGTCCCAGCTTGATCAGCGCCTGGAAGCCGTTGCAGATGCCCAGCGCCAGACCGTCCCGCTCATTCAGCAGCTTCTCCACTTCCTCCCGGATCTTCGCGTTGCGGAAGGTCGCCGCGAAGAATTTTGCGGAGCCGTCCGGCTCATCACCGGCCGAAAATCCGCCGGGGAAGAAGATGATCTGCGCCTGAGCAATCTCTTTGGCAAATTCATCGACGGAGAAACGGATGTCTTCGGCGGTCAGGTTCCGCATCACCTTCACCACCGCGCGGGCGCCGGCCCGCTCCATCGCCTGCGCGCTGTCCACCTCGCAATTCGTACCGGGGAACGCAGGAATAAAGACCCGCGGCTGCGCCAGCTTGTGATTGCAGATCGTAATATCCTTCGTATCGTAAAGAGGGCTCTCCACCGGCGTCTTTGTCTCGGTCACATGTGTCGGAAACACCTTCTCCAGCGGTGCGCTCCAGGTGCGGATTGCTTCCTCCAGATCGATTACAGCTTCCCCATAGGTCAATCTCGGCTCCGCCGTGACCTCACCGATTACACATCCGGCCGCTTTCAGATGTTCTACGTCCTCCGTCGGCACCTCGGCCACGATGTTGCCCCAGCCCGCCGCGAAGAACTCCCCGGCAGGGAAATTCGGATCAATCGCCACGCCCAGCTTATTGCCGAAGGCCATCTTGGCCACCGCCTCCGCCAGACCCATCCGTTCCACCTCATAGGCGGCCGTGATGCGTCCTGCCTGCATGTCCTCGTGGATGGCTTCATAGAGCGCCCGGATCTGTGCGTAATCCGGCAGCCCCTTCGCATCCCTCTGAATGGAGAAAAGCACCAGCTGATCTCCGGCCTGCTTCAGCTCCGGGGTGAGAATATCGTTTTCCTTCGCCATATCCACGGCAAAAGAGATCAGGGTCGGCGGAACATCGATCTCATTAAAGCTCCCGGACATGCTGTCCTTGCCGCCGATCGAAGCCAGGCCGAAGCCCTTCTGTGCCCTGAAGGCGCCGAGCAGCGCAGCAAAGGGCTCCCCCCAGCGCTCCGGATCCGTTCCCAGCTTGCGGAAGAACTCCTGGAAGGTAAAATGGATACTCCGGGAATCGCCGCCACCCGCAACGATCTTTGCTACGGAAGAAATGACCGCATACTGCGCCCCGTGATAAGGGCTCCAGGAGGAAAGATACGGGTCGAAGCCGTAGCTCATCATCGTCACCGCATCGGTCTTTCCCTCAAGCACCGGCAGCTTCGCGGCCATCGACTGCGTCTCTGTCAGCTGGTATTTTCCCCCATAGGGCATGAGCACCGAACCGGCGCCCACGGTGGAATCAAACATTTCCACCAGGCCCTTCTGAGAGCAGACATTCAGATCACGCAGGGTGTTCATCCATTTTCCCTGCACCTCGCCGGGAGCCACGGATTCTTTGGCCAGAGGTGTCCCTTCTCCGTTCGGAACCTGTACCCGCAAATCTGTCTCCTGATGTGCGCCGTTGGTGTTCAGGAAATCGCGGCTGATATCCACGATGACCTTATCCCGCCAGTACATGACCAGACGCTTTTCCTCTTTCACCTCAGCCACCACAACAGCTTCCAGGTTTTCCTCGCGGATGTAGCCCATCATCTCCGTCAGGTTCTCCGGATCGATGACCACCGCCATCCGCTCCTGCGACTCGGAAATGGCGATCTCCGTGCCATCCAGACCGGCATATTTCTTGGGAACCATATTCAGATCGATCCACAGGCCATCCGCCAGCTCACCGATGGCCACGGACACGCCGCCGGCGCCGAAATCATTGCATTTGCGGATCAGACGACTGACCTCCGGGCGGCGGAACAGGCGCTGAATCTTCCGCTCTGTGGGCGCATTTCCCTTTTGCACCTCGGCGCCGCAGGTCGCCAGCGAGGAGGAATTGTGCGCCTTGGAGGAGCCGGTCGCGCCGCCGCAGCCGTCCCGTCCGGTCCGTCCGCCGATCAGCAGAATAATGTCGCCGGGATCGGAGGTCTCACGGATGACATTTTTTCGCGGCGCCGCCCCCATGACCGCGCCGACCTCCATCCTCTTGGCCACATAGCCGGGATGGTAGATCTCCTTCACATACCCGGTCGCCAGACCGATCTGGTTGCCGTAAGAGCTGTAGCCGTGCGCCGCGTCCGTGACGATCTTCTTCTGCGGCAGCTTCCCGACCAGCGTCTTCTCCACGGGAGCCGTCGGATCTGCCGCGCCCGTCACACGCATGGCCTGATACACATATGTACGGCCGGACAGCGGATCGCGGATCGCGCCGCCCAGGCAGGTGGCCGCACCGCCGAAAGGCTCGATCTCGGTCGGATGATTATGCGTCTCATTTTTAAAATTGATCAGCCACTCCTCGGTCTCTCCGTCCACGGTCACCGGTACCACGATGCTGCAGGCGTTGATCTCGTCGGTCTCCTCCTGATCGGTAAGGAGACCGTCTTTCTTCAATTTTTTCATGGCAATGAGCGCCAGATCCATCAGACAGATGTACTTATCCTTGCGGTCGCCATAGACATCCGCCCGGTCCGCCAGATATTCCTGATAGGTCTCCTCCATCTCCTCCCGGTAATCGCCGTCCGTGAAGGAGATATCCTTCAGCTCCGTCTGGAAGGTGGTATGACGGCAATGATCCGACCAGTAGGTGTCGAGCACCCGAATCTCCGGCATCGTCGGGTCGCGCGGTTCCTCCCCGGCAAAATATTCCTGAATGAAGCGGAAATCTGCGAAAGTCATGGCCAGATTCAGGGATTCGTACAGCTCCCGCAGGGGCGTTTCCTCCATCGTGCGGAATCCGTCAAAGATCTTCACGTCCGCCGGTTCCTCGAACTTTTCGATCAGAGTATCCGGAATATCGCCGTCCGCCAGACGGGAATCCACCGGATTAATGCAAAGAGACTGGATTGCGGCCATCTCCTCGTCACTGATTTCTCCCTCGATGACGTACGTGGTCGCAGAGCGGATGACGGGTTCTTCGTCTTCCTTCAGGAGCTTCACGCACTGCTCCGCGGAATCAGCCCGCTGGTCGAACTGTCCGGGCAGATATTCGACAGAGAACACGTGCGCACCCTCCGCGCGGGGGAACGTCCCCTCGTACAGATCGTCCACCGGCGGCTCCGAGAAGACCAGCCCACGAGCCGCTTCGTAGGTGGCTTCGCTGAGATTTTCCATGTCATAGCGGATCAGAACCCGGACCTTCGTCACAGTCCGAATTCCCAGAAAGCTCTCGATCTCCTCTTTCAGTCCCCGCGCCGCTACGGCATAGGCGGGTTTTTTCTCCACGTAAATACGCTTCACGCTCATAGGTTTCTTGTCCTCCGTATCCTGGCCGCATGGCCAGCAGTTCTGCCCTGCGGGTACAGTATTTATCTGTTTCTGTTCAAGAATAACTTCCCTGACGAAATCTGTCAATCCTCTGACGAAGATTCTCCCTCTCCGGCATTCTGCGAGAATTCCGCCGCATTAAGAGAGATCCGTATCAGTTCCTTCACCTTATCCTCTGGCAAATTGACCTTGCGGGAAAGCTCCGCCAGCGTCGCCTCCCGCCCCAGTTCCTCCTCCAGCTCCGCTGTGGCCGCCAGCAGCCGATTGGCCTCCCGGGCCTTCTGCTCCCCGGCCTGTTCCTGCTTCCCCTGGTCGGAACTCCACGCTTTCAGGGCCGTCTCCACACGGTCGGTCAGGAAATCGCGAATATCCCCGGCCAGGAAACGGGTTCCGCCGACCAATTCATCCAGGGCCAGCACCAGTGCCATATTTCCCTCCTGCACCAGATCCCCCATCAAAACGCCCCGGCCGCTGTGGCGGCGGGCGATCTCCAGAACCAGATGCAGATGTCCCTCCGTGAGACGGGTGATCACCGCATCATCCCCCGCCAGCAGCCGCTCCGCCAGCATCGCGGCTTCATCGATCTCACAGGGGACGACGCCCTTCAAATCCTCCAGATACATTTTAAAATAAGCCTTTTCCTCTCCGGTCAGCTTCGGCTCCCCGAGAGACACGCTCCGCGTATCATGAGGCTGGTAGCCCTCAATCACGATATGCTCTTCCTCAGCATACTGATAGATCAGACGAATCTGATCCTTCGTCAGCTCCATGCCGGAAAAGCAGGCCAGAATCTCGCCGATCGTAATATGATTATAATTTCCCGCCGCCTTCTCACGCAGGCGGGTCAGCCCTGCCCGGAATTCTTCTTTCTTTTCCATATTCTACTCTTCACTCCCAGATTCAGGCTCCCATTTCCGTCCTGATGAAGCCGTCCTGCCGCTTCCGCACGGCCCTCAGCCGAAAAATTTCTACAGTAAAAACTCCACCAGGACCTGATTGCTGACATCGATCCCCCGCTCCGTGAGCCGCACGCGATCGCCGTCCTGTTCCAGAAGTCCCTGACGGACCATCCGCTGCGTGGGTTCCCCGTACACCTGTTGGTAGGGAAGATGGAAGCGCTCCTCGAACTCCCGCACAGAGATGCCCTGCATCATGCGCAGTCCCAGAAACATGAATTCCTCCATGGTCGCCTGCTCGCTCTGCGGCGGCATTTTGCGGAAATTCGCGTAGGCCGTCCGGGCACTCTCCCAGTAGTCCTTCTGGTCTTTGGGATTGGTGAAACGGCGGCCATTCAGATACGAAGACGCATTGACACCGAAGCCCACATAATCGCCGCCGGTCCAGTAAACGATGTTATGGCGGCATTCCCGCTCCTCCTTCGCGTAATTGGAGATCTCATAGCGGTGATAGCCTTTCTCTGCCAGAAAGCTCCCTGTATAATGATACATTTCCCGTTCCACCTTCTCCGTGGGCAGAAGATTCCGACCCGGCCCGACCGCATATTCCTCATAGAAGGGCGTTCCCTCTTCAATCGTGAGACTGTATGCGGAAATGTGCTCGGGATCAAGCGCCGCCACCCGCTCCAGGGTATTCTTCCAGGAATCAAGGGTCTGCGTAGGAAGTCCGGACATCAGATCCACGTTAATATTCTGAAATCCCTTTCGTCGCGCCATCTCGTAGCTGTCCAGGAAATTCTGCCAGGTATGGATCCGGCCCAGGAGCTTGAGTTCCTCGTCATCGGCCGACTGAAGTCCCAGGCTCAGGCGGTTGATGCCCATCTCCCGGTAAGCGTCCAGCTTGTCCTCCGTCAATGTGCCCGGGTTGCACTCGATGGTAATCTCCGCGTCCTCCGCGATCTCATACTGATCCCGGAGCTGACGCATGATCCGCGACAGATTCGTCGGCTCCAGCAGCGACGGCGTACCGCCTCCCAGGAAAATGGTCCGCACAGGAAAAAGATTCCCCAGGGCTGCGAAAACGCGGATCTCCTTCAGAAGCACCCGGATATAATAAGCCTGCTCCTCCCGCGAAGCCACACCGGAGACAAAGTCACAGTATTCGCATTTGCGGGCGCAAAATGGAATGTGTACATATACGCTCAGATCTTTTTTCGTCATGTATCCCTCAGTCCTTACTCATCGTCCAGTTTCAGGACGCTCATGAACGCCTTCTGCGGAATCTCCACGTTGCCCACCTGGCGCATCCGCTTCTTGCCTTCCTTCTGTTTCTCCAGAAGCTTTCTCTTCCGGGTGATATCGCCGCCATAGCACTTGGCCAGGACGTCCTTGCGCAGCGCCTTCACCGTCTCGCGGGCGATGATGCGGCTGCCCACCGCCGCCTGAATGGGGATCTCAAAAAGCTGACGGGGGATTTCCTCTTTCAGCTTTTCACACATCTTCCTTCCCCGCTCGTAGGCCGTCCCTTCAAATACGATGAACGACAGGGCATCCACCTCCTCGCGGTTCACCAGAATATCCAGCTTCACCAGATCAGAGCGCTGATAGCCCTTCATCTCATAGTCAAAGGAAGCATAGCCCCGGGAGCGGGACTTCAGCGCATCAAAGAAATCGTAAATAATCTCATTAAGCGGCAGCTCATAGCGCAGCAGTGCCCGTGTATCTTCCATATATTCCATGCCCAGGTACACGCCCCGCCGCTCCTGGCACAAATCCATGATGGCGCCGATGAACTCCGTGGTCACCATGATCTCCGCCGACACCACCGGTTCTTCCATATACTCGATCTCCGTGAGGTCGGGCATATTGGTCGGATTAGTCAGGTCGATGACCGTCCCGTCGGTTTTGTGTACCTTGTAAATTACGCTGGGCGCCGTCGTCACGAGATCCAGACCATACTCCCGCTCCAGCCGTTCCTGAATGATCTCCAGATGTAAGAGTCCCAGGAACCCACAGCGAAAACCGAATCCCAGCGCCACCGAGGTCTCCGGTTCATACTGCAGAGAAGCATCGTTGAGCTGCAGCTTCTCCAGCGCATCCCGCAGATCCGGGTATTTTGCGCCGTCCGCCGGATACAGTCCGCAGTACAC
>JAJQCL010000176.1:0-2216 GCA_021202715.1 Lachnospiraceae bacterium | reverse complement strand
TAGCAGGGCAGCGGCTCGGCACATGGTCGGTCCCGTTCCGTCACCGTGTCGCCCACCCGCGTATCGCGGACATTCTTAATGCTGGCGGTCAGGTATCCCACCATCCCCGCCGGGAGTTCGTCACAGGGAATAAACTGACCCGCACCGAAATAGCCCACCTCCACGACATCAAAATGCGCGCCGGTGGCCATCATCTGGATCTCCATGCCCTTCCGGACCGTGCCTTCTCTGACCCGGCAGAACACGATGACGCCCCGGTAGGAATCATACACCGAGTCAAAGATCAGCGCCTGCAAAGGCGCCGTCGGATCACCCTGCGGCGCGGGAATCTTCTCAACAATCGCTTCCAGCACTGCCTCGATGTTGACGCCGTTCTTGGCGGAGATCTGCGGCGCGTCCTGCGCCTCGATGCCGATCACATCCTCGATCTCATCGATCACCCGCTGCGGCTCGGCGCTCGGCAGATCGATCTTGTTAATGACAGGGAAAACATCCAGATCGTGATCGAGAGCCAGATACACATTGGCCAGCGTCTGTGCCTCGATGCCCTGCGCCGCGTCCACCACGAGGATCGCCCCGTCGCAGGCGGCCAGACTGCGGGACACCTCGTAGTTAAAATCCACATGGCCGGGGGTGTCGATGAGATTAAAGATATATTCCTGCCCATCGGACGCCTTGTAAATGGTCCGCACCGCCTGGGACTTGATCGTGATGCCTCTCTCCCGCTCCAGATCCATGTTATCCAGCACCTGCGCCTGCATCTCCCGCTGTGTCAGCAGCCCGGTCTTCTCGATGATCCGGTCCGCCAGCGTCGATTTTCCGTGGTCGATGTGGGCAATGATGCAAAAGTTTCTTATCCTGCTCTGATCCAAATCAGCCATACAGTTCCTCCTGAAGGGCGCGTCGTAAAGTCCGTCTCTTCGCGGCGCTCCTTTCTTTACCATAACATAAAATGTCTGCTTCGGCAACTGTCCGCCGTATTTTTCCCTGTGCCGCCATGAGCCGTATTTTCCCGCGCCGCGCAGCCTGCAGCACCTCATCGTCTCACAGAAATCGCCTTTTATCCCCCGGAAGAGAGGATCAGATCCAGCAGACGGGCGAAAGGCTCCATGGCATTCACGGCCTCCTGATATGTATTATTCTGCGCTCCGACTTCCACCAGCAGAGAACGGGCGCGATAATGCAGATTGTAACGATAACCCTTCAGATAGATCCGCCGATACAGAGAGGGATAGAGGCTGTCGCCGACCATCCGCAGCTGGAAGCTGAAGGCCAGATTATCCTGCAAATAGGGATTGTACAGGCTTTCGATGCTCCCCCGGGAGGTGCGGGAAAGACCGTTAAAGAGCATGATCTGCGCCGTCTGTTTGCCATCAATCTCTGTCACCAGCCGGTTATCCTCCCCCACACTGTCCCGGTGCAGGTCGATGATCACCTCGATAGACGGATTTTCCTCCAGATATTCCTCCAGCCAGTCCTGCGCATAGCTGTAGGCCCTGCTTCGATCCAGTTCACCGTCCACCATGTCGAAGGTAGTCGTATTATGCACCACCTGATAGCCGTAGGTCTCCCGCAGCAAACGAGCCAGCTCCTCCCCCACGCCCTGCACCGTCTCCCCGGCCTCCCCGGACGCAGAATCCGCGTAGGCTTCCTGAGAATGCGTGTGATAGATCAGGATCTGCGGCTCCGAAGATTTCTCCAGAGAAAAATCCTCCGTCAGAAACTGATTCGCGTCCCAGTCAATTCCCTCGGAGGTCGTACTGGAATCGACGCAGAAAATATTGCTCAGTAGAAAATCCGTATCCGAAAGCTCCTCGCTGGTATAACAGGAGTAGGCGGCCTCCGCGACCGAGAAAGCCTCCTCATCCTCAGCGATCCCCGTCTCGTCCTCCTCGGCCTCCTGCCCGTTTGTTTCCGCGCTTCCCGCCAGATTGTCCACGACGGCGGCAACTCCTGCTCCGGTCAGAGAATTTACTGTTTCCTCTGTCCCTGTCTCCTCTCCGTCCGCCACGCTGTTTTCCACCGCCTCCGGAACCGCTTCATTCTCTCCCGCTTCCCCGGTCTGGCCGTAATCCCATGGCGCCACCATCACGCTGACCGCCTCCATCAGCAGATGAGCCGGAGAAGTGCCGCCCCACAGACTATCCGGGAAGAGCAGCGCGAGTGCCAGCATCCAGATGATTCTGCCAAAACTTTTCATGTTACCAGTATATGGA
>JAJQCL010000125.1:1809-4384 GCA_021202715.1 Lachnospiraceae bacterium | reverse complement strand
GATGAGGGTTGCGTGTTTTGTGACTCTGATTTCTATGATTTGGAGGTGTAACTATCAGAAGAACAACGAAATGGAAACTCAAGGACCCCGGCAGCGCCATCACCCATCTCATCGGGCTGGCTGCTTCTGTTGTGGCCGGCATTCCGCTCCTGTACAAGGCCGCACGGGAGCCCGGCGATCTGCATCTGGCCGCATTGACCATCTTCGTATACAGCCTGATCCTTCTGTATGCCGCCAGCTCTCTGTACCATTCTCTGAATTTGTCAGAAAAAGGAAACCGGCGTCTGCAGAAGTTCGATCACATGATGATCTCGGTCCTCATCGCCGGCACCTATACTCCTGTCTGTCTGCTGGTTCTTCCGTCCCGGTACGGTCTGCCTCTGCTGCTTCTCATCTGGGCCGTCGCTCTGGCAGGTATCCTGATCAAAGCATTCTGGGTCACCTGCCCCCGGTGGTTCTCTTCCTTCCTTTATATCTCCATGGGATGGCTCTGCCTGCTGGCACTCCCTGCACTGCTGACCGCTCTCCCTCAGGACGCTTTCCTGTGGCTGCTGGCCGGAGGCCTCATCTACACCGCGGGAGGCATTATCTACGCGCTGAAGCTTCCTGCCTTCAACGCCAGGCACCGGCATTTCGGTACCCATGAAATCTTTCATCTATTCGTCATGGGAGGGAGCCTCTGCCACTATGTTCTGTTCTACCAGTTCGTGGCGTAGCTCCTCCACAGCCCGGCGGCTCACTTCCTTATATGAGAGGCTCGTCTCCTCACAGAGACGACGCAGGCTCTCATATTCCGGATAGGCCCGCAGGATCCCGTCGCGCCGACAGAGCTTCACATCGATCTTCCCCAATGAAAACTCCCAGGGCATGATCATTCGATCCATCACGGAACGTTCCATCTGTACACGCCGGATTCCGATGGTACTCGTTTCCCGAAAGAGAATCCATTCCAGAACCGTCCGCTCCTCCTCGCGGCAGATCACCGTGATCTGCCAGGCCGGGCGGTTTTTTTTCATGTAAACCGGCGTGTAAAAAACATCCCGCGCTCCGGCTGCGAAGAGCTGTTCCATCACATATCCCAGAGTCTCACCGGTACAGTCATCCACATTTGTTTCCAGCTTCACGATGGTATCGCGGGTATGGTCATCTTCCTGCTCTTCTATCAGAATCATGGCTCGCAGCAGGCTTGGGCGGGAATATGTCCGCTTCCCGGCGCCCAGTCCGGTCTTCCGGATCAGGTAGCGCGCAGGCAGAGACCCGCGGGTCCGTATGGCCGCTGCCAGAGCCGCACCTGTAGGGGTCACCAGTTCCCCCTCCACATCCACCGGCTCCATCGGCAGATCATACGCCGAGACGATATTTATCACAGCGGGCACCGGAACCGGCAGGATGCCATGCTGGCAGCGAACCGTTCCGTGTCCCTCGCACAGTGATCCAATGACGATATCCTCGATATGCAGACTGTCGATACATACAGCGGCCGCCACGATATCTACGATGGAATCCACGGCCCCCACCTCATGGAAATGCACCTGCTCCCGGGGCACGCCGTGCGCCGCAGCCTCCGCCTCCGCCAGGATGAGGAAGGTCTGTTCCGCCAGACGCCGGGCGGAGACCGACATGTCTGCGTCCTTCAGAATACTCATGATCTCCGGAAGCCCCCGGTGTTCATGATGCTCCGGGTGCTCATGATGCCCTTGATGTTCGCTTTCCCTCTCCAAAGCTGTGCCGTGCAGGTACTCCATATCATGATCATGATTCTCATGCGCCTCATCCAGTACCACGCGGAAGTCACAGGCATCAAGCCCCGCCTTCTTCACACGCCCGATCTCTGTTCGATATCCCGACAACGGCAGGCTCGCAAGCGCCCGCTCCATCGCTTCACGGTCTGCCCCCAGATCCAGCATGGCTCCCGTTACCATATCTCCGCTGATGCCGGATGCGCACTCAAAATACAATATCTCTTTCTCCATTTTCCCGGTAGCTCCTTTCCCCCGCGGGCCGGACGCGCCCGACGTCCGCGCTCTCCCGTCTAATATACATTTTTCTCTCCCATTTGACAAGAAGGACCTGCTTTCTTTCTCTCACCCTCCGAGATTTCCCCAGAAGAAAAGCAGGGAGCCCAGCATCTTTCCCGCGGCAAAGGCCAGCAGGACCCAGGGAAGCCCCGAGCGGATGCCCAGACGGCGAAAAAAGACCGGTATGACATTCAGTGTTTCCGCCAGAGACATGATCAGACAGCCGATAAAGATGCCGTAGGACAGACCCAGGACCGCACAGAGTACGGCGCCGCCCCACAACGGCAGGTCATAAAACCAGACCAGATTCCCCCATACGCCGCCCAGGATGAAGCAGGTCTCGTAGATTCCCACACGGGAGGCCGTATGCGTCTTGTCCGCCATCCGCTGAATCAGCCCGATCGCTACGAGAAAGGCAAAGATTCCCGCTGCTGTCACACCCCCGGCTGCCAGCCCGAAAAAGGCCAGGAGAATCCCCCGGCCCATCAGTTCGCACCGCCTTAGGCGCCGCTCTCCGCAGATTTTCCATTTCCGGTCTGGGAATACTCCACGATGGC
>JAJQCL010000125.1:0-1799 GCA_021202715.1 Lachnospiraceae bacterium | reverse complement strand
AATCCACGATGGCCTCCGCCACATTCTTTTCATACTGGCGCATCTGTACCTCAAGCGGCGTCGGGTCCTCTGTCAGCTTCCAGCCTGCCAGGTGATTGAAGAAGAGAACGATCCCCAGAAAGAGTCCCAGGGAATAAGAGGCCTCCAGGATCGTCCGTCCGCTCGAAGCTTCATGCATAGCTCTCTGGTAGATCTCGCCGAAGATTGTTCCCACATCTACGTCGCTGTTAAAGGTCATAATAGCGAAGCCCCCTCCCACGAAGGCGACCAGCCCGACCGCCGCCGTCTGCAGACGACACCACAGAGAGCTCTTATCCGGCGTGCGGCGGCAGTCGACGCCCACATCCTCCGCCCCCAGAAAACGGACATCGACGTTCTCATCCTCATGTTGAATCCGCTCCAGGATATCCAGTGCAGACCAGACATAGCGTTTTTTCTCCCCTGGCTCCACCGTCTGAAGAACCAGACCTTCCCAGTACGTCTGCGTCTTCTTCGACGGACACCAGAGCTCCGCCACCTGGCCCAGGCGAATCTCTTTCTCCCTTACAGATGCAGTCTCAGTTAGCTTAACATATAAAACCGGCTTTTCCTGTGTTGACATGGCATTCTCCCATCTGAGGACAGGCCCTCTCCCACAGAGAGGACGCCCCCTTTCTGTCAGTCTGTCCTGTCATCACGGAAAATATTCCCCCTGCCCTTTCTTTCTCACCGGATCTCAGTCCCACCCTTCACACCATCTATGCCGCATTTTCTGCAGGATCTTCTTCTCGTTCCTCGATACCTGCACCTGAGAAATACCCAGTTCACGCGCAGCCTGTACCTGTGTCTTTCCGTCCAGATAGCGCAGCGAGATCAGAAGCTTCTCCCCCTCTGACAGCTCAGCGAACACCTTCTGCAGCACCAGACGGTTCAGGAGCTTCTCCTGGTGGTCCTCCGGCTCCTCCAGCCGGTCCATGAGACGAAGCTCCCGCCCCTCGTTCACACCGAAAGGCTGGTTCAGCGATTCCACTTCTGCGGAGACCTCCATGGCAGCGGCCAGCTCCTCAGTCCCGATTCCCATCTCCTTCGAAAGCTCACCCAGGGTAGGCTCCCGTCCCAGACGATTCCCCATCTCTTCCGACACCGTATGAACCCGCCAGGACATCTCCTTCAGGCTTCGGCTCACCCGGATGAGTCCGTCATCTCGCAGGAAGCGCCGAATCTCCCCCGTGATAACAGGAACCGCGTAGGTAGAGAATTTCACCTCATAAGAAAAATCAAATTTGTCAATCGCCTTCAGCAGGCCAATGCTTCCGATCTGGAACAGATCCTCACTGTCATGTCCCCGTCCCTGAAAACGCCGCACCACACTCCAGACCAGTCCCACATTCTCCTCCACCAGCCGATCGCGGGCCTGCAGATCGCCTTCTGCCGCCGCTTGCAGAAGACGGCAGTTATCATCCCATTCCATCCTGCCGCTCCCTGCTTTTCTTTTTCATGGTCACAACCGTTCCTTCCCCCGGGCGGGAGTCTACCTCTACACGGTCCATAAAGGCTTCCATAAAACAAAACCCCATGCCGGAACGTCCCTCCCCGGCCTTTGTCGTAAATAAAGGCTCCCGGGCCTGTGCCACATTTTCGATGCCTGCACCCCGGTCCCGGATACGCAGAGTCAGTTCCCCGGCCTCAAGCTCCGCTTCCAGAATAATCTCCCCCGGACCGCCTCCATATCCGTGAATAATACAGTTTGTAACCGCCTCAGAGACTGCTGTCTTTACATCCTCCACCTCCTCCAGCGTCGGGTCCAGCCTTGATACAAA
>JAJQCL010000067.1 GCA_021202715.1 Lachnospiraceae bacterium | reverse complement strand
TTATTATTCCTCCCATTTGCTTAAAAATGTGACAGAGCAGGCAGAGGCCAGATAAATCGTGCAGAGTCAGCTGGCGAATCCGGACATCAATGTGTTTACCGGCGAAGAATTCGGCGAAGAAGACGACGAGAGTGACTTTGATCTGGATTCTCTGGTCAATATCGATGAAGATGCGTTGGAGGAGGCCTTTGGCTTCGATACGAGCGCGCTGGAGGATGCTTTCTCCGGTTCCTTCGACATGTCTGATGCAATGAACCTTGATCTGGACATGGATTCCCTCAATCTGGGTGATATGGTCGATCTGAGTGACATTTCCCTCGATCTGCCGGATATGCCGGATCTGAATATGGAAGATCTGCTGGGAGATATCACCATTGACACGTCCGCGGTCGACATGGAGTCTCTGGTTTCCAGCCTGATGACCGGTTTTGAGGAATATGCCGGAGAAGATACCTCGATGGATTACACCAATCTGGCGACGTATTTTACGGAATATCTGTCCTCGGACAGTGCCCAGGAGCTTCTCTCCGCAGCGATCCTGGAAATGATGAGTGACAGTGAAAATGTGACGATTTCGACGGATAATATTAATGAGCTGGCGACAGAGCTGCTGACCGGTTATCTGACCTATATTGCCTCGCAGGGCGGCAACGCAACGACGGATTATATGACCTATCTGAGTGCTTATCTGAGTACGGAGGAGGCGCAGACCATGCTGCAGACCTGGATCTCGGAAAATATGCAGATGGATACCAGCACGGCCTCCCTGTCTTCAGAGCAGATGCAGACGCTCGCCACCAGTCTGATGACAGGATATGATACCTATGCCGAGGAGAAGGGCTATCCGGTTCTCGGCAATATGGGGACGGCGTTCCTCACCTATTTGCAAACGGATTCCGCCAGCGAGATTCTGCTGAGCGCGGTCGAATCCATGATTGATATGGATGCTCTCAGTGAGCAGATCAGTACGACGCTGGAGAGCTATATGACGACGGTTTTTGCCTCCTACGGCGAGACACTGGCCGAGACACTGGAGACGCAGATCTCCGCGGCTATGACCGAGGTGATGGAACAGGTCATGACGCAGATGGCTTCCGGCATCGAGGATGCGATGACAGACATGATGGAGGAGCTGGGAGATACCCTGGCGGAATCCTTTGATATCGACGCGGATGCATTTGCTGAGGCCTTTGAGTTCAATATGGACAGTGACGACCTGACGGAAATCATGCTTGCGCTGAGTTCCTCGGCCAGTGCTTCCTATGAGAGCAATCTGAGCTCCCTGGGCTATGTGGACTTTGCCAGCCCGACCGAGATCGATATCTATCCGACAGATTTTGAAAACAAGGAACATGTCGTGGATATCCTGGATGCCTACAATGACCGCATGGAGGCGGCCGGTGAGGAGGATAAGATCATCACCTACACCGATACCGTGGGAACGCTGATGTCTTCCGTGACGACGATCATCGATCTGATCAGCTATGTGCTGATCGCTTTCGTAGCGATCTCTCTGGTTGTCTCTTCGATCATGATCGGTGTCATCACTTATATCAGTGTCCTGGAGCGCCGCAAGGAGATCGGTATCCTGCGCGCCATTGGTGCCTCCAAGCGAAACATTTCCGAGGTCTTTAATGCCGAGACGGGAATCATCGGACTGGCGGCCGGCTTGCTGGGCGTCGGCCTGGCGCTGCTGCTCACCATCCCGGGCAATGCGCTGATTCATCATTTTGCCGGGAATAACGACGTGCGGATGATTCTGCTGCCGCAGTACGGCGCGGCGCTGGTCATCCTCAGCATGTGCCTGACCCTGATCGGCGGCCTGATTCCTGCCAGAACGGCCGCCAAGAGCGACCCGGTGGCGGCGCTGCGGAACGAGTAAAGATGTATATTTAAAAAGAAAGAAGAAGCCGAATCTGGTGACGGGCCAGGTTCGGCTTCTGTGCATGAGAGATTATCCCTTTCAGTGATTCTGCCTGCTCCGGGTAACATACAGAAGTATGCCATACGTAAGAACCAGCACACAGCAGCCTATGCCGATCCCCGCGATCTGCATCAGGCTGCTGCCTGCTTCTGTCGCGAAGAGGAGGGGCTGCGCCAGGCGGCTGCCGATAAAGGCGGCGGCCATGGGGCGAAAGAGCAGATGAAAGACAGAAAAATCCATCCGGATCTCCCGCCGCAGCGCCAGCAGACAGAGACCGGCATCCGCCAGCTCTCCAACCAGCATTCCCAGCAGGCAGGCGCGCATACCCCAGCGCGGAATCAGAAGGAGGACGAAGACCAGACGAATCAGAAGTCCGGTCAGATGGATGAAAAAGGTGGCTCCGGTGCGACCCATGCCATTCAGAATGCTGGCGGCCGTGGTGGACAGATAAAGGAAGGGACAGAGCCAGCCCAAGATTGTGATATATTGCCCGGCTGTCTCATTGACGAAGAAGACGGTTCCTAATTGACGTCCGCACAGCGTGAAGAGGCCGGTGCAGAGAATTCCCAGATAGAGGCTGAAGCAGATACTCCGGTCAGAAGCACGTCGAATCCGGCCATGATCCTGCAGGGACTGCGCTTCCGCCACGGAGGGGAGCAGCATGACGGCGACCGAATTGGTCAGGGCGGACGGGAAGAAGATGAAGGGCAGGGCCATGCCGGTCAGTACGCCGTAGAGACTGACGGCTTCGCTCTGACTCAGCCCATAGGCCTGCAGCCGCCCGGGAATACAGGCCGCTTCGACACTCTGCAGGAGACCCAGGACCAGACGATTGGCGGTCAGAGGGAGCGCCATGGCAATGATCCGGCGCATATCATGGAGAAGGGAGAGATGCCTGACGCCAGATGCTTCTTCGGGAGGTTTCCGTACGTAAAATCCGGGTTCGGAACCGGGAATCGATTGTCTCGGACAGGATTCTTCCCGCAGGGAAGGTCTGTCTCTCAGACAGGACATATTTTCCCGGTACAGCGTGAAACGAAACGAAAAAAATGTCACGGTCAGAGCCGCCAGTTCTCCGATGACCAGTCCGAAGGCGGCTGCGGCTGCGTCGACGGTTCTCTGCCCTGTTTGCAGCCATTCGATCAGAAGATACACGCTGGCGACACGCACGACCTGCTCGACCAGTTGACTGGCGGCGGGAACCGCGGTTTTCTGTTTTCCATAATAATAGCCGTTGATGGCGGCATGCGCGGCGGACAAAGGAAGAGACAGCGCCAGGAATTGCAGCAGCCGTGCAACGCGAGGTTCCCCCAGAAGGAATTCCGCACAGATGTCTGCCGCATGGAATAAGATAAAAGCAGAGGAGACGGCCAACGTTTCTGAGAGAACCAGACCGGCAAGAAAGACCCGACGGGCGCCGGTGTGCGGACACTGTGCTCCTTCCTGTGCAGAAAAACGGGAGATCGCTGTCTGAATAGGACCACAGCAAAGCGCAAAGCAGATCCCGGAAACCGGGGAGATCATCTGATACAGTCCCAGTGCCTCCGCACCGATAGCCCGCGACAAATAAATGCGGTAGAGAAAGCCCAGGAGACGGGAGAGGAGACCGGTAACGGTGAGAATCAGCGTCCCGGCTAAAAGGGGAGAGGGATGTTTCTTCATAAGGAGCTCCCGGGTGAACTGCTACTATTCTATGTGAAAAGGGAAAGTTTAGAAGCGACGGAGAGTCTGGGAACGGCCAGACGCCTTTCTGAACAGCTCTGTCGCCAGAATGTGAGGTGAAATTTCATTGAATATGCAGATATATATGGATCATGCGGCGACAACGCCGGTACGCCGGGAAGTGGTGAATGCAATGCTGCCTTATTTTACAGACCGGTTCGGGAACCCTTCGTCTCCGTATCGCGAGGGGACGGAGGCCAGACAGGCGATCGACCGGGCCAGAAACAAGGTGGCGAAAATACTGGATGCCTCGCCGGAGGAGATATTTTTTACCGGATGCGGGACGGAGGCGGATAACTGGGCCCTGGTCGGCGCAGCCGAAGCCGGGAGGGAAAGGGGACGCCATATCATCACGTCCTCGGTCGAGCATCACGCCGTCCTGAATACCTGTCGGTATCTTGAACAGCGGGGATACCGCGTGACGTATCTGCCCGTAAGCGAAGAGGGAGTCGTCTCCGTAGAGGATCTGCGGCGCGCCCTGCGCCGGGACACGGTTCTTGTCAGCATCATGACGGCCAACAATGAAGTGGGGAGCATCCAGCCCATCGCACAGCTGGCGAAGGCAGCTCATGAACGGGGCGTTTTGTTTCACACCGATGCGGTGCAGGCTTTCGGCCATATTCCTCTGTCCGTGGAGAAGCTGCAGATCGATCTGCTCAGCGCCAGCGGTCATAAATTCGGCGGACCGAAGGGGGTCGGCTTCCTGTACATCCGAAACGGAGTTCCTCTGGAGCCCTTCCTGCACGGCGGCG
>JAJQCL010000211.1:2124-4427 GCA_021202715.1 Lachnospiraceae bacterium | reverse complement strand
GCTGAATGAAGATTATAATCGGACGGCCCGTGCCAAGGGACTGCCCACCCGGCGAGTGATCTGCCTTCATGCGCTGAAAAATTCGATGAATCAGATCCTGACGCAGATCGGTATCTCCATTGCCCATCTTCTGGGCGGTTCCATCGTTATTGAGAACATTTTTACGATTCCGGGGCTGGGGCGTCTGGCCTAC
The DNA here is from genome assembly GCA_021202715.1 of Lachnospiraceae bacterium. GTDB lineage: Bacteria > Bacillota > Clostridia > Lachnospirales > Lachnospiraceae > UBA3305. Next base: position 4,234 of record JAJQCL010000211.1, on the reverse strand, counting down.
GATGCCATCACGCGGCGGGATTATCCGCTGATTCAGGGCCAGATCCTGTATATTGCCTTTATCTATGTGTTTATCAATCTGATCGTGGATCTATTGTACAAATTCTTTGATCCCCGCATTGAGTTCAAGTAAGGGGGTGGATGTATGAAGAAAAAAAGAAACTGGAGAAAATTCTTTTCAAAGTACAATCTGGTTCTGATCGGAGGCGGCATGTTCCTGATCCTGGTGACCGTGGCTATCCTCGCGCCGTGGATCAGTCCCTATGATCCGAAAGCGATGGAAATGACCAACGCACTGCAGCCTCCGTCGCTGGCTCACCTCTGCGGGACCGATGAATTCGGCCGTGATGTATTTTCACGAATTCTTTATGGCGCACGGATCTCGCTGACGATCTCCCTGTCCGTGATGGCGGTTGTTGGTGTGGTGGGAACAGTTCTGGGGATGCTTGCCGGTTATTATCATCTGGCAGATACCATTATCATGCGTTTCATGGATGGACTGATGGCTTTCCCGACGGTGATTCTGGCACTGGTGATCCTGACCGTTCTGGGCTCCGGAATCCCGAATTTGGTGCTGGCTTTGTCCATTGCTCAGCTGCCGCGCATGGTGCGTACGGTGCGTACGACCGTCGTTTCTGCCAAACAGCTGGAGCATGTGGAGGCGGCCCGGGCGATGGGTGCTTCCGATGCACGCATTATGTTTCGGTATATTCTGCCGCTTTGTATCTCCCCGATGATCATCCGACTGACGCTGATCATGGCGCTGACTGTGCTCAATGAAGCCAGCCTGACTTTCCTGGGTGTGGGCCTTTCGCCGGATATTCCCAGCTGGGGCACCATTCTCTCGGAGGCGAGGGTACATATTCAGACCTCGGGCTATCTGATTGTGTTACCCGGATTTGCCATCGTGTGGTCCGTCATGTCGCTGAACCTGTTGGGTGATGGTCTGCGGGATGTGCTTGATCCCAAGCTGAGTAAAAAGTAAAGGAGGCGGACCTGTGAGTAAAAGAATACTGGACGTCAGAGATCTGACGGTAGATTTCTCTTCCTTCGGGGAGACAACGAAAATTGTCCGGGGTGTCAGCTTCCATATTCACGAGGGAGAGACCGTCGGCATCGTCGGAGAATCCGGCTGCGGCAAGAGTATGACGGCGATGGCGATCATGCGCTTGATTCAGTGCCCGCCCGGTGTTCTCGGCGGAAGCATTCGGCTGCATGACAGAGAGATTCTCAGTCTTTCCGAAAAGGAAATGCGCCAGGTGCGCGGCAATGAGATTTCGATGATCTTTCAGGAGCCGATGACCAGTTTGAATCCGGTGATTACAGTCGGAAAACAACTGATGGAGGTCTTTCAGACACATCAGAAGCTGTCCCGCGAAGAGGCCTGGAAGAAATCCGTAGAGGCTCTCAAGCTGGTTAAGATTGCGTTGCCGGAACAGCGGATGAAGGAGTATCCTTATCAGTTGTCCGGGGGGATGCGTCAGCGTGTCATGATTGCCATGGCGCTCTCCTGCCGCCCGCGTCTGTTGATTGCTGATGAACCCACGACGGCGCTCGATGTAACGATTCAGGCGCAGATCCTCGGCCTGATGCGGGGGCTGAGGGAGGAACTGGGCACCTCGATCATGTTGATCACGCATGATCTCGGTGTTGTCCGGGAAGTCTGCTCCCGTGCCATCATTTTCTACTGCGGACAGATTGTGGAAGAAGGAAAGGTAGAGGAACTGTTCCAACGTCCCTTACATCCTTATACGCAGGGTCTTCTGAAATCCATTCCGGCGCTGGATGACAGCGGTGAAAAGCTGTATGTGATTCCTGGCAGTGTGCCCAGCCTTCAGAGTCTGCCCGGAGGCTGTGTGTTTCATCCGCGCTGCGAGTATGCGTCAGAAAAATGTCGCCAGGCGGATCCGCCCATGTTTGAGACAGGGGGCGGACACTGCGCCAGGTGTTGGCTGTATGAGAAGGAGGGACAGGCATGACGGAAGAGAAAAAGGTGCTGGTGGAAGTAAGGCATCTCGCCAAATGGTTCCCCATTCGCAAAGGCCTGACGCTGAGAACCGTGGGTCATATCAAGGCGGTGGACGATGTGAGCTTCCAGATCTATCAGGGAG
>JAJQCL010000211.1:0-2114 GCA_021202715.1 Lachnospiraceae bacterium | reverse complement strand
GGAGAAACATTAGGCCTGGTGGGAGAGTCCGGCTGCGGCAAGACGACGCTGGTGCGCACGATGCTGCGGTTAACGGAGCCGACAGCCGGAGAGATGGTCTATGACGGTGAGGATTTCCTGCGGCTGAATAAAAAAGAACTGAAAGAAAAACGAAAGGATATGCAGATTGTGTTCCAGGATCCTTTTGGTTCGCTTCATCCCAAGATGAAGATACGAACTATTCTGGAGGAACCGCTGATTATCAACAAATATGGAGATAAGGAGACGCGGGCTGCCCGTGTCCGGGAATTGATGGAGCTGGTAGATCTGAAGGAGGAACAGCTGGATCGCTATCCGCACGAATTTTCCGGTGGTCAGAGGCAGCGTATCGTGATTGCCCGGGCCCTTGCCACAAATCCGGCCTTTGTTGTCTGTGACGAGCCGGTCTCCGCACTGGATGTCTCCGTGCGTTCTCAGATTCTGAATCTGCTCAATGATCTGCAGGAGAAATTTCAGTTGACCTACCTGTTCATCAGCCACGATTTGTCTGTGGTGGAGCATATCTGCGACCGTGTGGTTGTGATGTACCTGGGAAAGGTCGTGGAGATGGCAACGAGAGAGCAGCTGTTTCGGAATCCGCTGCATCCTTATACGCAGGCGCTGTTTTCTGCGGTGCCGCAGGTGAATCCGGAGAAACAGAGAGAGAGAATTCCGCTTGAGGGAGATATCCCCAGCCCGGCCGATCCGCCGCCCGGCTGCCATTTCCACGGAAGATGCCGCTATGCCTGTGAGGAATGTCGGAGCAGAGAGCCGGAGCTGGTCGATCTGGGTGACGGTCATCTGGTGGCCTGTCATCGCTGCATCAATAAGAACTTTTAATTATAGTTCATAGAGAGGGGAGAAGCACAGGATGAGTGAATTTCGTGTGATTCGTATCGAGGGGGACACTCCATATGATCGGGGGGTTCAGTATGGACAGGAGGCCCGCGAAGAGATCTTCAAGTGTATCCGAACATATCAGGAGTATTTTATTGCAGCCAGGTGTATGCCCTGGGAGGAAGCGTTGATCTATACAGATCAGTTCGCTGCATATCTGGAAAAGGATTTTGGACGGGAACTGGAGGAGGTGCGCGGTATTGCCGACGGGGCTGGCGTCTCGTTCCGGGAAATTATGCTGCTGAACTGTCGCTATGAATTTCAGCATTTTCCTGTAAAAAATGAGTGCACGGCCTTTGTCCTGCTGCGGGAAGCCAATGTCGATCATCATGTTTATCTGGGACAGAACTGGGATAATCGCCCGTATATGCTTCCCCATACGATTATTCTGCACATCACCGAGGAGGATGGAACCCGGATCATGGGGATGACGGAAGCCGGACAACTGATCCGCAATGGGTTCAACTCCTACGGCGTAGGTCTGTGCGCCAACAGTCTTATCTCCACCCGGGACCGGGAGGGACTCGGGGTGCCGGCCAATTTCATGCGGCGCCATATGCTGTCCATGCGGTCGCTGGACGAGATGGTGGCCGGTCTGATCAACAGTCGGAGGACAGTGTCCAACAATTACTGCATGGCTTCCAGTGAAAACCGTGCTGCGGATGTGGAAGCGGTGCCGGAATCTCCCTGGATCCTGCTTCCGGAAAAGAATCTGCTGACGCATGCCAACCATCTGATTGTTCAGAAAGAACTGGAAGCGTCACAGGGGAGCAAATTCCGCGGGGAACTGCTGTATTCCCTTCTTGATCAGAGGAACGGGCAGATCACAGTGGACTATCTCAAGGAATGCCTGAAAAATCATGAGAATTATCCGGATTCTCTCTGTGCGCATGCTCCGGAGGGAGAAACGGATCTGAAGAAACTGTGGCAGACCAACGCATCAATCATTTATGATCTGGACACGCTGGAAATGGATATCTGCTATGGGCCGCCCTGCCAGGGAACTTATAGAAAGTATTCCCTGTAATCCGAAGAGGAGGGAGATGCATGAAAGAACAGCTGATCGACAGGATCCGGCAGAGATCGGAGGAATACGTTCGAATGTCGGATGCGATTTTTGATCATCCGGAAGTGGGTCTGGAAGAGTATTATGCCGCGGATCTCCTGACCGGTTATCTGGAGAAGGAGGGCTTTCGCGT
>JAJQCL010000164.1 GCA_021202715.1 Lachnospiraceae bacterium | reverse complement strand
GAGGACAGCGGTACAGAGTATGAGAAGGCCAAGGTCCTGTCCGTCCTGGAGAACAATACGGTGACCGACGAGGACTATGAGGGCTACTCGGTCGGGAGTACGGAGCTGGAAATAGAGATCCTGTCCGGGCGTTACAAGGGCGATGTCGTGCAGATCACGAATTATCTCAGTGCACTCTACAATGTGGACGTGGGTGAGGGAGATACGATCACTGTGCGGATTGATACCAGCAGCGTCGACGTATACAGCGTGTCGGTTTACAATTATTATCGCACACCGTGGCTGCTTTTGTTTATTGCGCTCTTTGCCCTGGCGCTGATTCTGCTGGGCGGAATGCAGGGACTGCGCGCTTTTCTGGGGCTGATCTTTGCCTTCGTCAGCGTTGTCTTTCTGTTGGTACCGCTGACGCTTCGCGGGTATCCTTCGGTGCCGCTGACAGTAATTCTGGTGGCGGTGACCACCGCGATGGGATTCTTCCTGTTGGGCGGCTGGCAGCCCAAGACGGTCGGCGCGGCGCTGGGCTGCATCTGCGGCGTCTGTTTAGCGGCTCTTTTGGGCGCAGCGGCGATCGGGCTGGTGCATGTGTCAGCCTATCAGTCCGACGAGGCGGAGGCACTGATGCTGGCGCAGGCGGAGAACGGACTCAAGATCCGGGGGCTGTATCTGAGCAGTATCCTGATCACCGCTCTGGGTGCGGTGATGGATATCGCCATGAGCGTCGCGTCCTCGATGGATGAACTTCGGGCTAAACGGCCGGATATCGCGGCGCGGGAGCTGTTTGCCTCCGGTATGCGGGTCGGACGGGATGCCACCGGCACGATGGCTAACACTCTGGTTCTGGCGATTGCAGGATCCTCCTTCAACATGATGATCCTGATCTATTCCTATCAAGTGTCCTTTACTCAGCTGATGAACACCGATTTCGTAGCTCTCGAGCTGATCCGGGCCATCGCAGGCAGCCTGGGCATCCTCCTGGCGGTTCCCAGCGTGGCGGCGATCACCGCCGGCCTGCTGACCCGGCATCATGCAGGTTGAGGAGTTTCCTTCATTGACGCGGGCAAATCTATGGTGTATAGTTAATGTCGCGAGAAAAATCTGCGAAAGGACAGTACCTGAGAGAAGGAGAATAAACCATGGATTACAATGAAGCGGCGCTGAAGATGCACGAAGAGCATAAGGGGAAGATCGAGGTGGTCTCCAAATAAATAAAAAAAAAAAGATATGATCTGAGCACCGCCTATACGCCCGGCGTGGCGCAGCCCTGCCGGGAGATTCGCGATCATAAAGAAGATGTTTACAAATATACGGCCAAAGGGAATCTGGTCGCGGTGGTTTCCGATGGAACGGCGGTGCTGGGGCTGGGAGATATCGGGCCGGATGCAGCCATTCCTGTGATGGAGGGAAAGGCGATTCTGTTCAAAGAATTTGCCGGGATCGACGCTTTCCCGATCTGTCTGGATACGAAGGACGTGGATGAGATCGTGGAGACGGTGCGCCGGATCGCGCCGGTTTTCGGTGGCATCAATCTGGAGGACATTTCGGCGCCCCGGTGCTTTGAGATCGAACGGCGGCTGCGGCAGGAGCTGGATATTCCGGTCTTTCACGATGACCAGCACGGCACGGCGATCATTGTTTCCGCCGGTCTGATGAACGCGCTGCGGTTCACCGGGCGGGAGATGAAGACCGCGAAGATCGTCATCAACGGCGCGGGGTCCGCCGGTATCTCGATCGCACGGCTTCTGCTGGAGATCGGTTTTCAGGATATTGTCCTGGTGGATCTCAAGGGTGCTCTGGCCGTGGGCGAGGAGTGGATGAATCCGGTGCAGGCGGAAATGGCGGAGAAGACCAATCCCCAGCAGCTTCGCGGGCCTCTGGCGGAGATTATGAAGGGACGGGACATCTTCGTGGGTGTGTCCGCGCCGGGTATCGTCACGGCGGAGATGGTGCGCTCGATGGCGCCCAATCCGATCGTCTTTGCGATGGCGAATCCGATCCCGGAAATCATGCCGGAGGAGGCGCAGAAGGGCGGCGTCGGCGTGATGGCGACGGGCCGCTCGGATTATCCTAACCAGATCAACAATGTGCTGGTCTTCCCCGGTCTCTTTAAGGGCGCTCTGCAAGCGAAGGCCACGGATATCACCGAGGAGATGAAGATTGCGGCCGCCTCTGCGATCGCCGGAATTATTCCGGATGAGGAGCTGCGGGCGGACTACATCATCCCCGGCGCCTTTGACAAGCGCGTGGCGGAGGCCGTCGCGGAGGCGGTGAAAAACAAAGCCATCGAACAGGGAATTTCCAAAGATTATCAATAATCATCGTTTGCAGAAAACAGGGCGGTCGCCTCGGACAAAAAGTTCGGGTGACCGTCCTGTTTCTATGCACACAGCCGCCTCTGCGTTGAGATCGTTCATTGATTGTTTATTCAATTTTAAGATTGTTTCCGGTTTTCTGCATTGATTTTACATAGGCACCTATGTTATAATGCACAGGCATTATGGGGGATGGATGCATCGAGAGATGGATGGTGATTGCCAAAATGAAAGAGTGCAGCATGGATATTCAGGGATTAAACCGGACAATCAGTTTCTGGATCAAACAGGTGGATCTGCGCATTGACAAGGGGGTGCAGCATGCGCTGGCTGCTCATGATCTGAGCAGCACACAGTTGAAGATTCTGGTGATTCTGTACACGCATCCGGAGCAGCCGTTTCGTCAGAAGGATCTGGAACAGCAGCTGCAGTTAACGAATCCAACGGTCACGGGAATCCTGAGTAATATGGAACGCAAGGGACTGATCCGGCGGGTGAAGAATCCTCTGGACAGCCGCAGCAAGGTCGTCGAACTGACGGAGCGTTCCCATCAGCTGAAGGATGAACTGATGGCTTTCGCGGAAGATTTTGAAGAAAAACTGACCCATCGTCTGTCTGTTCCCGAAAGAGAACAGCTAATCTCTCTGTTGAAAAAGTTATCAGAACCTGGAAATTCTGCAACGGTGATTTCCAGGTAGGAAGGAAGAGAAGCATGCTACAGATTCAGCATATTTGCAAGGAATATCGGACGGGAAGCCTGGTTCAGAAGGCGCTGGATGACGTAAGCCTGAACCTTCGTGATAATGAGTTTGTCGCGATCCTCGGCCCCAGCGGCTCCGGCAAGACGACGCTGCTGAACATCATCGGCGGACTGGATCAGTACGACAGCGGCGATCTGATCATCAACGGAATCTCCACGAAGAAATATAAGGATCGGGACTGGGATTCCTACCGGAATCATACGATCGGTTTTGTTTTCCAGAGCTATAACCTCATCCCGCACCAGAATCTGCTGGCGAATGTCGAACTGGCTCTGACCATTTCCGGGATCCGCAAGTCCGAGAGACGGAAGCGGGCGAAGGAAGCGCTGGAGAAGGTAGGTCTGGGCGATCAGATCTATAAGCGCCCCAATCAGCTCTCAGGCGGCCAGATGCAGCGCGTCGCCATTGCCCGGGCGCTGGTGAATGATCCGGACATCCTGCTGGCCGATGAGCCCACCGGCGCGCTGGACAGCGATACCAGCGTCCAGGTCATGGATCTGCTGAAGGAGGTGGCGGAGGACCGTCTGGTCGTGATGGTTACACACAACCCGGAGCTCGCGGAGAAGTACGCCACCCGGATCGTGAATCTGCGGGATGGCAAAATCCGCTCTGATTCCGATCCTTTTGAGGTGGATGAGACAGTTCTGGCGGCGCCTGTTTCCAAAAATATGGGGAAATCCTCCATGTCTCTGGGGACGTCGGTTGCTCTGAGCTTTAACAATCTGCGGACCAAAAAAGCCCGGACTCTGCTGACGGCCTTCGCCGGTTCCATCGGCATCATCGGGATCGCGCTGATTCTGGCTCTTTCCACAGGTGTCAATGATTATATTGCTTCCATCGAGGAGGAGACGCTGGCCGGATATCCGCTGCAGATCACCAGCACCGGATTCGACTTTACGTCATTGATGTCCGGCTCCGGTCTGCTGAGTGACGACGGAGAGAGCGGGGAAACGGATGAGATCAACGTTGTCGCCATGCTGACGACGATGTTCTCGAAGATGAATTCCAATGATCTGGAGGCTCTGAAAGAGTATCTCGAAAGTGGAGAGAGCGGCATCGAGGAATATATCAATGCCATTGAATATACCTATGACGTAGTTCCTCAGATCTATACGCTGGATGAGGAGGACGGAAGTATTCGTCAGGTAAATCCCGATTCCACCTTCAGCGCGATGGGGTTCAATCTCTCGTCCAATAGTCTGATGTCTTCCATGATGAGTACGGATATGTTCTATCAGCTCCCGGAATCGGAATTTCTCTATAAGGAGCAGTACGATGTCGTGGCAGGTCACTGGCCGGAATCCTACGATGAAGTAGTTCTGGTTCTGAACTCCGACGGCAGTGTGACCGATTTTCTTCTCTATACACTGG
>JAJQCL010000094.1 GCA_021202715.1 Lachnospiraceae bacterium | reverse complement strand
GTGAAGAAGGGGTACGTGACGCGGGAGCGCAGCGAGGAGGACCGACGGGTCGTGTATATCCGTTTGACCGACAAGGGGGTTCGCGCCTACCACCATCATGCGAAATTTCACCACGAGATGATCGAGCGCATTGTGAAGAATCTCAATGACGAGGAGAAGGGCGTGTTGATCAAGGCGCTGATTCGCATGAAGAACTTCTTCCTGGAACAGAAGGCGCTGGCGGACGAGAAGGGGGAGTCGTAAGAGGAAATCATGTCAGGTGCTTAGTTGCCGTGCAAAACCTCCAGCGTCCGCACGTCGACCTGAGTCGTAACTGTCTCGTCACAGGTGGGGCACCAGGTCACAGTCAGAACATTCCCCGACAGAGACATGTTCTTATCGTATTCCCGGCTGTCGAAATCAAAGGTTTTTAACAACCGGCCACCGTCGGCGTCCCGCACGGTCAGGCGGGTGTGCTTCTCCAGTATATAATCCACGCAGCAGAAGCCTGCGTCGTCCTCCTCCCAGTACTCTTCCAGACGGAAGAGATGGGAGGAGGTTTTGATTTCCTGAGCAATGATCACTTCATCCTGCGTGTGTTTCACGATGGATTCCTCCTTCCGGTCTGCAGGAGCTTCTCCTTCATCTCCTGCTCCATGCGGGCCAGCTCGGTCTCGGCCTGACGGCGTTTCTCCCGGCCCTCCTGCTGGATCTGCAGCACCTCGTCGATCGTCGAGATCAGCATTTCGTTGGTCTTTTTCAGCGTGTCGACTTCCACGATGCCCCGTTCCGCTTCCTTCGCGGTCTCCACGGAGGCCATTTTCAGCGTCTCGGCGTTCTTCTGCAGGAGCGCATTGGTCATGTCTGTCACCTCCCGCTGAGCCTGCGCGGCCTGGTTGGAGTGGGAGATGCCCAGTGCCAGCACCATCTGGCCCTTCCACAAGGGGATCGTATTGACGATCGTGGACTGAATCTTCTCCGCCATCATCGTATCGTTGTTCTGCACCAGACGAATCTGAGGCGCCATCTGCAGCGAAACCATGCGGGTCAGTTCGAGATCATGCAGCTTTTTCTCAAAACGGGAACCGAGCTGAACGAGGTCATTGACGGCCTGTGCGTCCTCCGGCAGGCCGCTTTGCTGTGCTTTCTCCTGCAGGCGGGGCAGCTCCTCGGCCTCCATGGCCGCGAGCTTCTTCTTCCCGGCCAGGATATAGAGGGAGAGCTCCCGGAAATACTGTGTGTTCATTTCGTAAAGCTGATCCAGTGTCGCGGCATCCTTTAAGAGGCGGATCTGATGCTTTTCCAGCTCCTGAGAAATGCGCTCGACGTTCACCTCCGCTTTCTGATAGCGGTTCTTCTTTGCTTCCAGAGTCTGTGTACCCCGGCGGAACAGCCCCCGCAGGCCGCCGCTTTTCTCCTCCGGTGCATCCAGACCTTTTAATTCGCCGAGAAGATCCGCCAGATCCTCGCCGATCTCTCCCAGATCCTGTGTGCGCACCCTTTCCAGCGCGGTATCGGAGAAATCGGCCACCTTTTTCTGGGCGCCCGCTCCGTACTGGAGGATCTGGGCGCTGTTGGTGAGGTCGATCCGGGCGGAGAATTCCTCGACCATCTTTCGCTCTTCCGGTGTGAGTGTGCTCTCATCGAACGGTTTGACCTCAGATTGGGTCTGTGCAGAGGGCTGCGGGAGAGAGGTCTCTTCCTCAGGAAAAGGATCCAGGGTCAGGGTCAGGGTAGGGGTCTTGGTAGTATATGTGTCCATTTTTATTCCTTTCTCGAATGAATTTCGCGGCATCGTTTGTCATCATGAAAACCCGGAAAGCGGATCATTTTGTGAGCCCTTCCTGCGCCAGCAGGGTCTCCAGCACGGAAATGTCGGAGGCGACATCCATGGCCGTGTCCGCGTAGAGACCATCCAGGAGTTTCTCAAAGGCCTGGTTGATGGTATCGAGCGTGTCCAGAATCTGGGCTTTCGATTTCACCATATTTTCAGTTTGAATGGACTCACGGTCGAGATCGCGGTACACCTGCACCAGCTTGCAGGTCGTGGGGAGATAGTACTGGATGAAGCGGCGGATGTCAGGCAGCTTGTCCGGTTCGGTGGTCAGGATTTCGAAGATGCGTTTGACGATCGCTTCCAGACGGTCCAGCTTGTCGGAAATTTCTTTCTCCGGCAGGTCGTCGTTCGCCTCGCGGATCAGGGTGACGACGCGGGCGCCCTCCGCAAGGACTTCCCGCACCTCCGGGGAGAGCTCCGGAGTCTCTGTTTTCTGCGGTTCTTCCTGCGCCCCGGCAGTCTGCTTTTCCCCTTTTTCCTGTTCGTCGCGGTGCGCAGCCTGCTCCTGGGCTGCCAGATAGAGCCGATAGGTCTCGAGATCCAGAATCAGGGTGTCGCGGTTCGCGTCCAGCCGTGCCTGTGGGAAATAGCCCCGATGGATCATTTCCTGTAAATCCCGGCGGATGTATTCGATATTCCGCCCGCTTCCTGACGCCAGCTCACGGAGAGAGATGTACGTGCGGCCGCCCAGAAGATTCCAGTAGAGGCGGGCCCGGCGGTTTCGATCACGGACGCTTCTGCCATGCAGCAGGACGGCTGCGGAAACGGCGGTCAGCGGGAGGAAGAACAGGAGCGCCAGCCACAGGAGAAGCAGCATGCCGAGGTCAGAGAGCCAGAGAGCCACCATCAGCAGCAGACAGAGGCCGAAGCCCGCTGTCCCCAGACATCCCAATGTCAGACAGAGCGGCGCGGCGATCCGCCCCCGGGAGGGGTTGAAGAGAGCTGTGTTCCCCTGTTTTCTCTGAAATTCGCCGCTGCGGTAGCCGGAACGCTCTTCTCCGTCTGTCGGGAGCTGTAACTGTACTCGTAGCGCGTACGGCTCTGTGTCTGCCGGGAACTGTACTCGTAGCGCTGGCTTGTCCATGCGGAACGACCGGTGCTGTCGCCAGACTCTTCTTTTCGCGCGGAGCGCCCGGCCTCATCCCAGGTGTCATTTCCTCTTCGCCCGTGCAGCGCGTCAGAGGCCCGGTCCAGCCCCCGCCCGATCTCACGCAGCGCGATGTCGGCCGTGTCGGCGATATTCCGGCTCAGCTCCTCGAAATCGCGGCTGTTGACAGCACGCTGTACCATATTCTGAATCTGTTGTCCCAAATCCTCGAAATCGTTCATGGAGATCTGTCCCCCGCTGATCCGGAAAACCTGTGAGAAGAAAAGGCGCCGGATCGGTTTATTTTCTGCAACTCTTTTTTCAGTATATCTCAAATGCGACATAAAATCTATAGAAAAATGGGAGGATACTGCGGAGATTCCTCTGATCCGGTATCAGGTGTTGTTGTCCTTCGCAAAAGATGCCGGGAGGCACTTGCATTCAGGGAAAAACACCGATACAATGCTACAGAGAAGTTTTTGGGGAATATTTTCTGGTTTTTTAAAAAAGTGCTTGACTGTAAAGTTGGTTCATACACTACACTTCGATCAGAGAGGCCGGAAACGGCCCCCAAATGACAGCCTGACAGGAGGGCATGAAGATGAAGATTAAGGAAGTCGAACAGAGACTCGGTGTGGAGCGTGCCAACATTCGCTATTATGAACGGGAAGGGCTGCTGCTCCCGGCCCGGGGCGAGAACCGCTACCGCGATTACAGCGAGGAGGATGTGGCAAGGCTTAAGACGGTGGTGATCCTGCGGAAGCTGGGCGTGCCGGTAGCGGAGATTCGGGAAGTCCTGGACGGACGGCAGTCCATGACCGACACTCTGGCGGAAAATGAAGAACATCTGAGACAACAACTGGAGGAACTGAACGGCGCGCTGGCCATGTGCCGGCAGCTGGAGCAGAAGAAGGTGGAGCTGGATACCTTCGATCAGGATTATTACTGGGAGGAAATGCACCGCGAGGAGCAGGCCGGCAGCGGTTTCCTGGATGTCTGCAAAGATTATCTGGCTTTCGAGAAGGGCGTTTTCAACCATGTATTCTGGGATATGGATGACATGAGCGAACAGGCTGGCTGGAAAGGCTGGAAGGCCGTGGTATATCCACTGCTCATGGTTCTGGCGGTTCTGGTGGTGGTTGGGGTGGAGGCCCTGCTGCTCGGCGACTCCTTCCTGGAGGGCTTTATGATGCCTTTGAATGTACTGCTGCTCCTCTCGGTCCTGGCTCTGCCGGAATTCCTGCTGCGAAAGAAGTATCCGAAGGCCGCGCAGCTGTGGAAGAAAGGGGTCACCGTTCTGGCGTTCGTCGTTGGCGCGCTGCTCATCGTGTGGGTGGTGGTGATGCTTCTGAACGATCGGCTGCACTTTCTGTTCTGAGGTGAGATGACTTTTTTGAAAAACGGAAACACCCTCGATGAAGTCAAAACTTTATCGGGGGTGTCTTTTTAGTTACAGAAATATTATTGCCCATTTCATGTAATGTTTATATTCTTTTATAAACGTCGCCGCGATTATCGATATTTTCAATGCTGATTACCAGGAC
>JAJQCL010000258.1 GCA_021202715.1 Lachnospiraceae bacterium | reverse complement strand
GCAGCTGAAAGGTGCGCTCGGAGGCGCGGAAATCGCTGCTGTGCAGGGAAAGATCCGCCGCCAGGATCCCCACCAGCGTCACCTTCGGGAAATCATGCCCCTTGACGATCATCTGTGTCCCGACCAGGATATCCGCCTCCCCGGCCGCGAAGGCTGACAGGATCTTACTGTGTGAGTCCTTTTTCCCGGTCGTATCCAGATCCATACGCAGAACCCGGGCCGTGGGAAACTGTTTCGCCACCAGGCTCTCCACCTTCTGCGTGCCGGTACCGAAACCGGCAATGTACGGCGAGCCGCAGGACGGACAGGCCTCCGGCATGGGAACCGTATAGCCACAGTAGTGGCACACCAGTCGGCCGCCCCGGTGAGAAGTCAACGAGACGTCACAGTGCGGGCATTTCATCACATGGCCGCAGGAACGGCAGGAAATGAAGCCCGCATAACCGCGGCGGTTGAGAAAGAGAATGACCTGTTCTTTCTTCTCCAAACGATCCTGTATATCCTCCGCCAGCTCCCGGCTGAAAATACTTTTGTTTCCCTCGCGCATCTCTTCCCGCATATCCACAATGCGCACTTCCGGAAGATGGCTTCCGGTCCGTGCCCGGTGGCGCAGGGTAAAGATCGCGTAGTTGCGGTCCATGGCCGCCGCAAAGGTCTCCATGGAAGGGGTTGCGCTGCCGAGAACCCCCCCGCATCCAGCAATTTGCCCCCGGGCGATGGCGGTCTCTACGGCCCGATAACGCGGCGCCGTCTCACTGTTGTAGGCCCCCTCATGCTCCTCGTCGACCAGGATCAGGCCCAGGTTCGGAAAGGGCGTGAACAGGGCGGAACGGGGGCCGATCATCAGGTCGACTTGCACTTTCCGCGCCTTCTCAAAGCTGTCATATTTCTCTCCCGCCGACAGGCGGGAGTTCACGACCGCCACCCGGTCGCCGAAGCGGCGGTAGAACCGCTGCAAATTCTGGTACGTCAGCGAAATCTCCGGAATCAGCAGAATCGCCTGCTTTCCTTCGCGTCGGGTGCGCTCGATGAGCTCCATATATACTTCTGTCTTGCCGCTGCCGGTGATGCCGTAGAGGAGACAGGGCCGCGGAGCCTCCGCATGAATCTCCTTCCAGATACCGTCCACAGCCGCCTGCTGTTCCGCATTCAGCGCCGGAGGCTTCTCTTCCCCGACCGGCACCGGAATCTGTGTCTGCTGCACCCGGGGCGTGCGGGACTTCACTCTCCGCTTGGCGGGAAGCACCGTTTTCAGCGCCTGAATCATCGTGCAGCCATAGGTCTCCCGCATCCAGGAGGCGAGCTGAATCAGCGGCTGCTCGACGGGGATGCCCCGCTCCTCCACCGCCTCGATCTCTTTCATCTTCGCTTCCTCGAACTCCGGTATATCGGTGAGCTCGACCAGAAACCCCCGCACCTTTCTCCCGCCGCTGCCGAAGGGAACCCGCACCGGCATCCCCACCTGCAGGGAAGACTGCAGGGAATCCGGGATCCGATACTGGAAGGTCCGGTCCACCCGGCTCTGGGCGATGTCGACGATCACATTCGCATATTTCAACTCTGCTCCGCCTTTCCGTTCCGCAGTGCTTCCAGGACCTCTCCCAGATGCATGCCATTGGAGCCCTTGAGGAGAATCACATCCCCGGGACGGCACATGGCACGGATCTGCTCCGCAGCCTCCCGGTTGTCCTCACAGTACACGGCACTGCGGCCGAATTCTTCCAGGCCGCGTCCGATGTTCTTCGCCAGTTCTCCGATCAGAAACACCGTGTCCACGGGAAGCTGCGCCGCACCGACGCCGATCTGCCGGTGATATTCCGGCGCATCGGGTCCCAGCTCCAGCATATCCGCCAGCACCGCGATCCGCCGCCCGGCAGTCGGCGTCTCCGC
Source organism: Lachnospiraceae bacterium (assembly GCA_021202715.1). Taxonomy (GTDB): domain Bacteria; phylum Bacillota; class Clostridia; order Lachnospirales; family Lachnospiraceae; genus UBA3305. The sequence continues at coordinate 2,623 of JAJQCL010000258.1, read as the reverse complement.
CAGCACCTGCAGAGCGGCCCGCATGGAATCGGGGCTGGCATTGTAGGTATCATCAATATATGTATATCCGCCCTCTTCGAAGACCTGCAGCCTCCGGGAAAAGCCGTGAAATTCCTCCAGCTTTTTCGCGGCCGCCGTGAGATCCACGCCGCAGAGATCCGCCGTCGCCAGAGCCGCCAGCGCGTTCATGACGTTATGAAGACCGGGAACACCCAGAGAGAGTGTCAGCGATCGTTTTCCGGCCCGAACGGTGAAGCAGGTCCGTCCTCCCTCCTGATGGATATTCTCCGCCCGATAATCATTCTCCGGCCCCTGGCCGAAGAAGACGGTCCGGAAGCGGCCGTTGTCCCGCCAGGCCGGAAGCAGGTCGTCATCCCCGTTCAGGATCATGGTGTTTTCCGGTCCGAAGAAATCGGCGATGTGCATCTTCTCCCGGCAGATATTCTCCCGGGAGCCCAGGTTCTCGATGTGAGACACGCCGATATTGGTGACGACGCCGATCTGCGGCCGCGCAATGGCGGCGATCCGGGGCATTTCTCCGGGCTCACTCATCCCCATTTCCAGAACCGTCACCTCCGCCGACAGATCAGCCTCGCTGAGGGTCAGGGGTACGCCCAGCTGCCCGTTGCTGTTGCCATGTGTGCTGTACACCCGTTTCCCGGCGGACAGAGCCGCCGTGATCATTTCCCGGGTCGTCGTCTTCCCCACGCTGCCGGTGATCCCCACGACGGGCATGGTCAGCCGCTGCCGGTACCAGGCTCCCAGCGTCTGAAGAGCCTGCACCGTGTCATCCACGCGGATCCACGGATGGCTGTCCTCCTTCTCCTCGTCCTCTGACGTGAAGGTCGCCGCCGCCCCCGCCGCGAATGCGCCGGGGATGAAGCGGTGGGCAACCACCTACGCCCCCCGGATCGGGACCAAAAGAAAACGCCCCTTCAACGTGCGGGAATCGATGCTGATATTTTCAAGGAGCGTCTCCGGATCTCCGCAGAGAAGTCTTCCTCCCACGGCCTCCGCGACGTCTTTGGCTCTTACATTCTCCATACTGCCTCCCGAAGGGGACTGAAGCCCCTGTATGTTCTTATTATGATACGACGGATTGCTCCGCGCTGACGCGCTACAGATGACTGATCAGCTCCTGGAACTGCTCACGGGTCATAAGGATCTGTCTTGCTTTAGTCCCCTCGTCGGGTCCCACCACCCCGCAGTCCGCTAACTGGTCCATGATCCGCGCCGCGCGGTTGAAGCCGATGCGGAAGGCCCGCTGAAGATTGCCAATGGAAGCTTTGTCCTTGTCGATGATGAATTCACCCGCTTTGACGAAAAGCTCATCCCGCTCCCCGGCGCCCACCGTGCCGATGTCTTTGGCGCTCTCTTCCATGTGCTGCTCCAGCGACTGGTTGGAAACGGTCACTCCACCGTCATTTTCGGTCAGGAAACGCACCACATCGGCCACCTCGCCGTCGGTGACAAAGGTTCCCTGTATCCGGACCGGCTTCGGATAACCGGACGGATAAAAGAGCATGTCGCCCTTCCCGAGCAGCTTCTCTGCACCGTTCATATCCAGGATCGTCCGGGAATCCACGCCGGAGGACACGGCAAAGGCAATCCGCGACGGCACGTTGGCCTTGATCAGACCGGTGATGACGTTGACGGACGGACGCTGTGTGGCCAGCACCAGGTGAATCCCCGCCGCCCGGGCCAGCTGCGCCAGACGGCAGATGGCTTCCTCCACCTCATTGGCGGAGACCATCATCAGGTCTGCCAGCTCGTCGACGATGACCACGATCTGGGGCATCTTCTCCATTCCCTCGTCGCCGCTTTCCTCGACCTTCTTATTATATCCCTTGATATCCCGGGCTCCCGCGTCCGCGAATCTCTTGTAGCGGTCCGACATCTCCGACACAGCCCAGTTGAGCGCGCCGGCGGCCTTCTTGGGATCCGTGACCACAGGAATCATCAGATGGGGAATCCCGTTATAGACACTGAGCTCCACCACCTTGGGATCGATCATGATCAGCTTCACGTCATCCGGATGCGCCTTATAAAGAATGCTCATGATGATGCTGTTGATGCAGACGGATTTCCCGGAACCGGTGGCTCCGGCGATCAGCAGATGCGGCATGCGCGCCAGATCGGCCACGACCACCTTCCCGCTGATGTCCTTGCCCACACCGAAACCAACTTTGGAGGGAAATTTGCGGAATTCCGGGGAATCCAGCAGTTCCTTCAAATAGACGGTCTGATTTTCCTCATTGGGCACCTCGATGCCCACGGCGGCCTTGCCGGGAATGGGCGCCTCGATCCGGATATCTGCAGCCGCCAGATTCAGCTTGATGTCGTCCTGCAGGGCCACGATCCGGCTGACCTTCACACCCTGATCCGGATGCAGCTCATAGCGGGTGACCGCCGGACCGCAGCTGATGTCTGTGACGGTGACACCCACACCGAAGTTCCGCAGGGTCTGCTGCAGCTTCACGGCCGTCGCCTTCAGTTCTGCCTCGCTGGCTCCCGCCTTCTTCGGCCCGACCTTCAGCAATTCCATCGGTGGGAACTGATATTCCCGCTGTACAGTCGGCGCCTCCGGCGGGGGCGGCGCCACGGGGGGCCGGGTGCCTCCCGC
>JAJQCL010000188.1 GCA_021202715.1 Lachnospiraceae bacterium | reverse complement strand
AAAGTGGGCAATCGTCGCGAAATCCTCTTGCAATTCGTGACAAAGGGTGGTATGATGCAGGATGATATGAGACTAGGTAGAAGAGTGGACGTGAGTCCACTCTTCCTTGATGTATCGACGTTTGTTTTGGAAAACGCTGAGAGGAAGGCCCTGCGGGGAGGGCAGAAAGGGAATGTGCCTTGGCAAGACGGGAAGAGTACGAACAGAAGACGGAAGCCCTGCTCCAGCCGGTGATGGAAGAGAATGGCTTTGAACTGGTGGATGTAGAGTATGTGAAGGAAGGCAGCAATAAATATCTGCGGGCTTACATTGACAAACCCGGTGGTATTACGATCGACGATTGTGAGACAGTGAGTCGTCGTCTGAGTGATCTGCTGGATGAGGAGGATTTTATCAATGAGGCCTATATCCTGGAGGTCAGTTCGCCCGGTCTGGGGCGCCCCCTGAAGAAGGAGAAGGACTTCGCACGGAGCGTGGGCTCTGAGGTGGATGTCCGCTGTTTCCGGCCTGTAAATCATGAGAAGGAATTTACGGGTGTGCTGAAGGCGTATGATAAAGATACGGTGACTCTCGCGATCCGGGAGGACGAGGAGCTGACCCTGGAGCGGGCGAATCTTGCACTGATTCGTCTGGCGTTCGATTTTTAAGGAGGATAAGGGAAAGATGAACAAGGAATTACTGGAAGCATTAAATGTGCTGGAGAAAGAGAAGGATATCAGCAAGGAGGCGCTGCTTGAGGCGATCGAGAACTCTCTGTTGACAGCCTGCAAGAATCATTTCGGAAAGGCAGATAATGTCAAGGTAAGCATCGACCACGAGACCTGCGACTATGAACTTTACGCGGAGCTGACTGTTGTGGAGGAAGTGGAGGATCCGGTCCTGGAGATCAGTCTGGAGGATGCCCGGAAGATTCGCCCGTCCTATGAACTGGGAGATATTGTACGGCGCGACATTCAGTCGAAGGAGTTCGGCCGGATCGCCACGATGAACGCCAAGAACGTGATCCTGCAGAAGATCCGGGAAGAGGAGAGAAAGTCCGTCTACGATCATTTTATTGCCAGGGAGCATGAGATCGTGACCGGCATCGTGCAGCGCTACATCGGACGGAATATCAGCATCGATCTGGGCAAGGCTGACGCGATGCTCAATGAAAATGAACAGGTGCGCGGCGAGGAATACAAACCCACAGACCGGATCAAGGTGCTGATTGTGGAGGTGCGGGATACGACCCGCGGACCGCGGATCCTGGTTTCCCGGACACACCCGGAGCTGGTGAAGCGTCTGTTTGAGGCGGAGGTGACGGAGATTCAGCAGGGCATTGTGGAGATCAGGGCGATCTCCCGCGAAGCCGGTTCCCGCACGAAGATGGCGGTGTGGTCCAACGATCCCAACGTGGATCCGGTGGGAGCCTGCGTGGGCGTCAACGGCAGCCGCGTCAATTCCATCGTTGACGAACTGCGGGGCGAGAAGATCGACATCATCAACTGGAGCGACAACTCCGCGGAGCTCATTGAAAATGCACTGAGTCCGGCCAAAGTGATCTGTGTTCTGGCGGATGACGATGAAAGGACGGCGCAGGTCATCGTGCCCGATTACCAGCTGTCTCTGGCAATCGGCAAGGTGGGGCAGAATGCCCGCCTGGCGGCCCGTCTGACCGGCTATAAGATCGATATCAAGAGCGAGACGCAGGCCAGAGAAAGCGGTCTGTTCGAGGAAATTGGCTATATCGAGGATTACTACGAAGACGAAGAGGATGAGGACGCCTACTACGAGGAAGCCGATTACGAGGACGAAGAACTCGAGGAGGGCGATCCGGCCGGGGAGAACGCTGAGACAGGCGACGACTTCCCGGAAGAATCGGAGATCTTGTCCGAGGAGGAAGCGTAAGGGCGAAATACGGAACGGACAGGGGGATGAGACAAAATGGCAGGTGTGAAAAAACAACCAGAGAGAGCCTGCATCGGCTGTGGTCAGATGCGGGAGAAGCGGGATTTGATCCGTGTTCTGCGGACCCCGGAGGGGACATTTACCCTGGACCGGACGGGCCGGAAAAACGGACGCGGCGCGTATCTGTGCCGGAACCCGGAGTGTCTGGAGAAGGCCATACGAAACCACAGCCTGGAGCGCTCCTTTAAGAAGGAGATTCCCCCGGAGGTCTACAGTGCGCTGAGAGAGGAGCTGCTGCAGACATGAGAAATCATCGTGACAGAGTGTTGTCCATGCGGGGCATGGCGCGGAGAGCCGGGCGGCTGGTCAGCGGAGAGTTCGCTGTCGAGAAGGCTGTGAAGACAGGGACGGCGTCCCTGGTGGTGCTCGCGTCCGACGCATCGGAGAATACGAAAAAGTCATTTCAGAATATGTGTGCATACTATGGAGTGCCCTGCCGCATCGGTGCGGAGAAGGAGCTTCTGGGGCATGCCGTCGGACAGGGGATGCGGGCATCGCTTGCCGTGACAGACAAGAATTTCGCCCGCACCATTGAAAAGTGTATGAATGAGAATACAGACGGAGGCAGTGAGAATGGCGAGTGAGCAAAATAATATGGAGGAGAAAAAGACAGGAGCGGCGAAGGCTGAACAGCCGAAGAAGAAAAAGATCACCGCTGTCTTTCATAAACAAAACAGTGCACAGAACAGCCTGAAGTCCAGACCCGGTGGAAGCGGAGCAAAACGAACCGGCAGCAAACCGGCGGGCAAGCGCCCGGCGTCCGGCAGGGGACAGGGCGGAAAGTCGGCGGAAGCCGGGAAAGAGACCGGTGCAAGAGCGGCGACGGGACGCCGGCTGGAGACAACCGGAACGCAGGCTCCGGCATCAAAATCTCCTGCGGTGCAAAATCAGGATGCCAGAGCGCAGGAGGCGAAGGGTTCTGAGGAGAAGACCAGGGAGACGAAAGCGCCGGAAGCTGCTGCGGAGAGCAAGGCCGGAGAGGCGGCCGCGAAGCCCGCAGAGGAGAAACCGGTACGCCGTTTCGTTGATATGGAAAAGGTGCGTGCAGCGGACCGGGCAGAGCGCTCCCGGGCAGAGCGGGCCAGAAATCAGAGAAACGGCGGCTTCCGCGGCGGTCAGGGCGGCCGTTCCGGAGATCGGAATGGCGGCGGTTACCGCAGCAGCCAGGGCGGCCAGGGCAGCCAGGGCGGTTATCGCGGCGGCCAGAGCGGCACAGGCAGCGGACGGCCCGGCGGCTATCGCAGCGGTCAGGGCGGTCAGGGCGGCTACCGCAGTGCGCAGGGCGGCCAGGGCGGCGGACGCCCCGGTGAGAGGAGCGGCGGATACCGCGGCGGCCAGGGCGGATCGCGGACGGCGGATCGGCCCAGGGCGACAGCGGCCGATTTCGGCCGGATGGGCGTCACCGGAAAGGGAGGTGCCCAGAAAAACGGACCGAAGAATCAGAAGAATAATGGCCGTTATAACAAAAATGATTCCGATGAGATGAGACGTCCCGGCGGCAAGAGCCGGAGCAGCAAGGATCTGACACGGCCCGGGAAGCCGGTCCGCAAGGAACCGGCGGAGCCGGAGATCAAGATGATCGTTCTGCCGGAGACTCTTACCATCAAGGAGCTGGCAGACAAGATGAAACTCGCTCCTTCGGCGATCGTGAAAAAGCTCTTCCTGGCAGGGAAGGTGGTCACGGTCAATCAGGAAGTCGATTATGAGACGGCTGCCGACATCGCGGTCGAGTTTGACGTGCTGACCGAGAAGGAAGTGCAGGTTAATGTCATTGAAGAACTGCTGAAGGATACCACGGAGGATAAGCCCGAAGATATGGTCTCCCGTCCCCCGGTAGTCTGCGTCATGGGTCACGTCGATCACGGTAAGACGTCCCTTCTGGATGCCATCCGTAATACCAATGTGACGGCGAAGGAGGCCGGCGGCATCACACAGGCGATCGGTGCTTCCGTCGTGGAGATCAACGGACAGAAGATTACCTTCCTGGATACCCCCGGACATGAAGCGTTTACCGCCATGCGGATGCGGGGCGCGCAGTCGACGGATATCGCCATCCTGGTCGTGGCTGCCGACGACGGCGTAATGCCGCAGACGGTGGAGGCGATCAACCATGACCGGTCCGCGGGTGTGGAAATCATCGTAGCGATCAACAAGATCGATAAGCCCGGCGCCAATGTGGAGCGGGTCAAGCAGGAGCTGACGGAGCATGAGCTGGTCTCCGAGGACTGGGGCGGCAGCAACATCTTCGTACCGGTATCGGCCAAGACCGGCGAGGGTATCGATACTCTTCTGGAGTCCATCCTTCTGGTGGCCGAGGTGGCCGAGCTGAAAGCGAATCCCAACCGGAATGCGCGCGGTCTGGTCATCGAGGCGCAGCTGGATAAAGGACAGGGGCCGGTGGCGACCGTGCTGGTTCAGAAGGGAACGCTTCATGTGGGCGATACGGTGGCGGCAGGCGCCTGCTACGGCAAGATTCGCGCCATGATCAACGATAAGGGACGCCGTGTGAAGACGGCGGGACCCAGCGATCCGGTGAAGATCCTGGGCTTGAACGATGTGCCTAACGCCGGCGAGATCTTGGATGGCACGGATACGGA
>JAJQCL010000168.1:1745-18209 GCA_021202715.1 Lachnospiraceae bacterium | reverse complement strand
CAATAAGGTGATTTTTAACATTTTCACTTTTTTTAAAAAATCTCGATTTTCGCTCTCCGGACACAAAGACAGCCAGCCCGTGGCGCCCATGTCTCCTGCGGACTGTTTCAGCTGTCCGAAGAGACATGGGCGCCACGGGCTGGCGTCACTCGAATAGAGTACGATATAAACAGAATCTTCTCTATCCCGAAATATTAAACGATATCAATTAGTGGTGGAACAGCCGCATCCCCACGAAGGCCATGCACATATCGTATTGGTCGCAGGTGGCGATGACGTTGTCGTCGCGGATGGAGCCACCGGCCTCGGCCACATACTGCACGCCGCTCTTGTGCGCCCGCTCGATGTTATCGCCGAAGGGGAAGAACGCATCGGAGCCAAGGGCCACACCCTCCATCTTCGTCAGCCAGGCCTTCTTCTCCTCGCGGGTCAGCGCCGCAGGCTGCTCAGTAAAGACCTTCTGCCACTCGCCGTCGCGCAGCACATCATCACTGTCCTCAGAGATGTACACGTCGATGGCATTGTCCCGGTCAGGACGGCGGACGTCTGCTTTAAAGGGCAGGTTCAGCACCTTGGGATTCTGGCGCAGGAACCAGTTGTCCGCCTTATTTCCGGCCAGACGGGTGCAGTGTACGCGGGACTGCTGTCCGGCGCCGACGCCAATGGCCTGTCCGTTCTTCACGTAGCACACGGAATTGGACTGTGTGTATTTCAGTGTGATCATCGCCACGATCAGGTCGCGAAGCGCTTCCTCCGTCATAGCCTTATTGCGGGTGGGGATATTCTGCAGGAAAAGCTCCCGATCGATCTTGAAGTTATTCCGCTTCTGCTCGAAGGTAATACCGAAGACTTCCTTGGTCTCCAGCTCGCCGGGCTGGTAGTTCTCATCCATCTGCAGCACCAGATAATTTCCCTTCCTCTTGCCCTTCAGGATTTTCAGAGCTTCCTCGGAGTAGGAAGGCGCGATCACACCGTCAGACACCTCGCGGGCCAGGAAGGAAGCGGTCGCGGCATCGCACTCGTCGGAGAGTGCCGCGAAATCACCATACGAAGACATGCGGTCCGAACCACGGGCGCGGATGTAGGCGGTGGACATGGGAGTCAGTTCCACGCCCTCGACAAAATAAATCTGCTCCTCCACCGGACTCAGCGGGACAGCCACAGCGGCTCCCGCGGGACTTACATGCTTGAAGGAGGCCGCGGCGGGAAGGCCGGTGGCTTCCTTCAGCTCACACACCAGCTGCCAGCTGTTGAAGGCGTCCAGCAGGTTGATGTAACCCGGCTTGCCATTCAGCACGGTGAAGGGCAGCTCTCCCTCTTTCATAAAAACGCGCGCCGGTTTCTGATTGGGATTGCATCCATACTTCAGTTCCATCTCATTCATATCCAGGTCTCCTTTTCCGGGGGGCTCCCCCTGTGATTGAGAATATGTCCCGAAACAGATGAAAGCCCACCGCCGGGACGATATGCCCAGACGGTCGGCTTTCACGGTTATGCTCCATGTGGTCCATTCCACTTCCGTCAGTCGCATAACTGTTTTAAACATAGCATCTCCCGGCGCGGCTGTCAAGAAGAAATTTAGGACGCATTTTGCAATTTTCTGAATTTCTACTTGCAAATTCTCTGTCCATCTGCTATCATAATTAGCGTTCTGGGCTCATTCATGAGGAGAATGGCCCTAAGAAGGAGGTGCGATGATGGCGAAGTGTGCAGTATGTGGAAAAAGCGCTCATTTTGGGAACAATGTGAGTCACTCTCATAGAAGGTCCAATAAGATGTGGAAAGCAAACGTAAAGTCTGTCCGGGTGAAGGTTGGCGAAGGAACCCAGAGAATGTATGTTTGCACTTCCTGCCTGAAGTCCGGCAAAGTAGAGAGAGCGTAAAAGCAGGCTGATTTAAAACCCGAAGAAAATACGATTATGTGAGAACAGAGCTGCTCACATGATCGTATTTTTGTATTATGCGCAAAATAAATTGTAGCCGACCAGCAGGAGCGCTGTCATAAGAAAAATCACCCAGAACCGAAGCGGGAGAAGCAGCATCAGGATCATTCCCACTCCTATGTTGAACAGGATCAGCCCGATGAGTTTCTTCATTGTGATCACCGCTCCGGATTTCCTTTATACAATAGCATATGTGTTCCGGCGCTCACACATGACTTCCTTTTTTAAAATAGAAACAGCGCCGCACAGATCCTCTTTCGATCCTATGCAGCGCCGTTTACAGTGCATCTGCTCAGTTTTCTTCCCCGGTCTCTGACACATCTCCATCCATCGCATCCTTGACCGCTTTTTCCACCTCCGGATCCTTCCCGGAGCCGCCGCGCCCGGCGGTAAAACGATCAATGACCTCGGGGACCATGTCGAGTACCTTGGTCACGGTATCCTGGTTACGAACGTTCACCAGACGGGTGACACCGTTCTGGATCACGAGAACCGCACTGGGAGAGAGCTTCGCACCCAGTCCGCCGCCTCCCATATCACTTTTCTTCTCACCGTTGATGCCGGCGCCGGCCCCCACGCCGAAGCTGACATCCACCAGAGGAAGGATAATCGTATCTTTTACCTGAACGGCCTCTCCTACGACGGTCTTGGCGGTGACGAAGCTGTCCATCCCGCGGAACAGAGATTCCATTACGTCCCCCAGATTACTGTTTTTTTCTGCCATTTTGTTCCTCCTGTTCTGCCGCGCCATGGACGGCTAAAAGAATGTCTTCCGGACGAAATGCCGGATATCTCTGTCAAGCAGCAAACGTATTCCCGCACTCAGCGGAACGGCCGGAACGATGTGTCCTGCCAGATAGAACCGACCCTGCAGAGTTCGGTTCTCAAAATCTCCCGCCAGTTCGAATTCTCCTGCCGAACCATAGAGAGGATATAACATATAGAAGATTCCCAGGATCCAGCCGGTCTGGGCCGGATCACCGGTACCGATGACACCGCGCAGCCGAAGCTTACGGGGCCGGACATGCCGAAGAATACGGAAGACCTGGCTCTTCACCAGCCCCCACATCCGCCGGTTAGTCGGATCATGGAGTTCATCCCACACATGTCTGATCGAGGCGGCGATCCCCCGAGCCTTATCAGGCGGAGAGCTTTTCCCGGTGGTCTTCGTGGACGATTTTTTTTGCTTCGGGCTGCGATGATCCTTTTTTGCGCTGCCCGATTCGCCAGGCGGCGATGCTTCGGTTTCCCTGGTCTTCTGCGAACTCAGGGATTTCTCTTCTTCCTGTTTCTCTCGGGATTCCAGAGTCTCATTTCCCACTGAGGTGGCTCCAGCACTTTTTTCTTCTCCCTGTTCAGTAATCCCGGTCTCTTCATGGTCTTTTCTGTCGGCAGCCTGAATCGTCCGGTTCTCATTTTGAGCGTCCCGGGAGCTGCCCTGATCAGGCCGCGTCCCCTCCGCTTTGCAGGCCTCGTTTACCTCGTCCGCGCCCTTCGTCTTCTCTTCTGTCTCCGGTTTTTTCGCGCTCTCCCGCTTTCTTCCTCCGCGCTTCACGCGGAGACCGAAGAGCTTCAGAGAATACCGGAATCCCTTCTCATCAACCTGTGCCCTCAGTGTCAGTATTCCCAGAAGCAGACGAATCTTTCCCCGCACCTGATAGTCCGGCTTCTCCGCCCGTCCCGCCGCCTCATAGCAGACAGGGCAGAAAAGAATCAGAAGGAGAAGAACCAGAATGACTCCCAGCAAAATCAGAAGCAGGATGCCGAGGGCTTTCAGGATTCTCAAAATGACAGCACCCGCAGCGAAGCCGGCCGCGGCACACAAATAAATCTCGCTCAGTCCTCTCCCTCCCTTCGCAATCGATCGGTCAGGAAAGCACGCAACTCCCCGCTCCCGGTCTTCCGATAGCACTCATCCGCCATCCTCATGACCAGGAGAACCGCCTCATCATATCCGCCGGCGATTCCTACGATCGTCAGATCATCCTGCCTGCGATAATAGGGTTGAAGCAGGGTATTCGCATCGAAGAATTCCACCTGGTTGGAGGGATTGACGGACAAAATCAGTACATAGACGCCGGGAAGCGGCTTATGGCGGCGAATCCGGCGCACGATCTTTTTTTTGCTTCGGTACACCCGATCTCCTACATAGAGCTCCCGCATCCATCTCATCAGCCATTCGCCTCCAGTAGTACCATCTCCAGAGCGCGCGCTGTGGCCTGATGACGCACTGCCGCGCGGTCTCCCTGAAATATATGCTTCTCCACATGGGTCTGTCCGCCCTGAGAGCAGGCAAGGTACACGAGTCCCACAGGCTGTTCCGGACTTCCGCCGTCAGGACCTGCAATGCCGGTCGAGGCCACCGCAATCTGGGCATGTGCCCGGGCCACCGCTCCCTCTGCCATCTCACGGGCTGTCTCGGCGCTGACCGCTGTAAAATGAGCCAGAGTCTCCTCTTTCACTCCCAGCAGCTCCCGTTTTGCCTGATCCGAATAGGTGATAAATCCTTCCGAATAGACAGAAGAAGCGCCGGGAACATTCACCAGCGCAGCACCAATCAGACCGCCGGTACAGGACTCGGCGGTCGCGATCATCCAGTTTTTCTTCCGCAGGAGCTCCACCACACGTTCTTCCACAGCACTCATTGTGATTCACCCTCATCTTTCAGCACGCCCCGGTTCTTCAACAGGTAATCGATCAGCGATACGATGGTGAGGATGGTGGAGATCCAGATCAGCGCCTGCTCCAGGATCTGCCAGCCGGAAGCCTGCAGATGCAGGATCAGGGCGATGGTCATAAACATCTGAAAGGTCGTCTTGAATTTGCCCCAGTAGCTGGCGGCGATGACCACCCCTCTCTCTGCAGCAACCAGACGAATGCCGCTGATAACGAATTCTCTCCCGATGAGGATGACCGTCACCCAGGCCGGCAGCCGGTCCATGGCGGTCAGGCAGATCGCTGCGGAACCCACCAGCAGCTTGTCCGCCAGCGGATCCATAAATTTACCAAAATTCGTTACCAGGTTGTATTTCCGGGCAATATAACCATCCAGAAGATCTGTCAGGCTGGCCACGCAGAAAAGTACCAGCGCAATGACATCGCCGGTCTCTCCCAGATCTGCCAGCAGAAAAAATACGAAAAACGGCACCATGACAACGCGCAGCATCGTCAGTCTATTCGGCAAATTCATTCACTATCTCTCCCATCAGATCATATTCCAACGCTCCGGTCACCCGCACGCGCACAAAATCTCCGGTCATCAGGTTCTCGTCGGTTTGAATGAACAGATATCCATCCACCTCCGGCGCGTCCATATATGTCCGTGTCGCATAGGCGCTGCCATCCTCGACCATTCCTTCCACCATGACTGTCAGTTCACGCCCGATCTGACGCTCCGAGTTCTCAAAGGCAATGTCCTGCTGCAGCTCCATGACGGCATCCCGACGATAAAGCTTTGTCTCTTCGGGAATCTGGTCGGGCATCTCCGCCGCCGGCGTCCCCTCCTCCTGAGAATAAGTGAAAACTCCCAGTCGGTCGAATTCCATTTCATCCACGAATTCGAGCATCTCCCGGTGATCGTTCTCCGTCTCTCCGGGAAAGCCCGTGATCAGAGTGGTCCGCAGCGCGATGTCCGGGATCTCCCGGCGCAGCTTCTCGATGATCTCCGTGAGCCTCCTCCGGTCTGTCCGGCGTCCCATGCGCCGCAGCATCGTATCGCTGGCGTGCTGAATCGGGATATCCAGATAATGGCAGACCTTCGGCAGATCCCGGATCGCCGCGATCAGGTCGTCGGTGATCTCCTCGGGGTAGCAGTACAGGATACGGATCCAGCGGATCCCCCGTATCTCCGACAGACGGGCCAGCAGCTCGGGCAGCTTCTTCTCTCCGTAGAGATCTGTGCCGTAGAGAGTCGTCTCCTGCGCCACCAGAATCAGTTCCCGTACGCCCTGTTCAGCCAGCTCCTCCGCCTCATGAACGAGGCGCTCCATCGGGAAGCTGCGGTAACGACCGCGCACCTTCGGGATAATGCAGTAGGTGCAGCATTTATCGCACCCCTCCGCAATCTTCAGGAAAGCATAATGCCCGCCGGTCGTCAGGACCCGCTTCGTGTCAGGCTGGGGCAGCTCCGCCAGACTGTGGAAGACCTGCTGTCCCCGTTTCTCTCCGGAAGACAAATCATAGAACAACCGCACAATGTCATCATAGGACGAAGTTCCCACGACGGCATCCACCTCCGGCATTTCCCGGAGGATCTCTTCCCTGTACCGCTCCGCCAGACAGCCCGTCACGATGAGCCCCCGGCAGTTGCCTGTCTCCTTATATCGGGCCAGATCGAGGATCGTCTCGATGCTCTCCTCCTTGGCGTCCCCGATGAAGCAGCAGGTATTGACAACGATGATGTCTGCCTCGCTCTCCTCACTGGTCAGCTCATAGCCCGCCTGGGCCAGGAGCCCCAGCATCACTTCTGTGTCTACCAGGTTTTTATCACAACCCAGCGACGCAAAGAAAATCCGGCTATTCATTCAGCTCCGCCGCCCCTTCGGACGCGGGAAGAATGTGAATATGTCCGCTCTCCAGCTCCTCCACCGCGATGGAGAGCGGTTTTCTCTCCTCGCCGTTGTAGCTGGTGCACTCCGCCGCAATGATCTGTCTGGCCCGCTTGGCGGTCCCCAGCACGATCGAATACCGGCTGGTGACGATGGGCTCTTCGCCCTCCGGCGTCCCCTCATTTACAATGTCCATCAACTCAAAATACGAAGGATGTATCATAATTCTGCTCACTCCTTTTTCTATGTCTATCTATATAATTGGATAGAGAACATCCCCTATCCACCTCTTACCAGGTCTTCAGGATTCCATTCAGATCCTTCTTGATCTCCTGAACCAGCCCCGCGTTCTGCTTCCGGAACTCCGCTGCGCATTTCGGATCCTCCACCACGCGGAGGATTTCCTTCAGGGTCTGTTCCAGCCGGTCGTTAACCAGAATCCCGTCATACTGCTCCGCCTGATCGGCCTCGGTCAGCGCCTGGGCCAGACGGCTGCGGATCTGTTCGCGGGTCTCCGTCCCCCGGTTCACCAACCGCTCCACCAGCACACGGGCGGAAGGCGGAATCAGGAACAGCATCACGGCATCCGGATATTTTTCCTTCACCTGAAAGGCTCCCTGATACTCAATGTCCAGAACGATGTGAATGCCTTTTTTCATCTGGTTGAATACGTACTGAGCCGGTGTTCCGTAATAATTTCCCGAGTAGCGGGCATATTCCAGAAAACGCCCCCGCTCAATCCCGTCCTCAAAGGCCTCCTGAGAGAGAAAAAAATAATCCCGGCCATCCACCTCGCCTTCCCGACGATAGCGGGTCGTACATGAAATGGAAAAGGCAAATCCCTCGTTTTCCTCCATGAGACGGTGAATCACGGTCCCCTTTCCCACACCGGAGAAGCCGGAAATCACAATCAGTTTCCCTTCCATACGCCTGCCCCCTCTTTTGTCGTTCACTCGCCCTGACATCTCCCGGAGATCGTCTCAGGGAGCAGAGCCGAGAGCACAACCCAGTCCGTGTCCGTGATGATGACGCCCTTTGTCTTGCGTCCCTGTGTGGCATCCACCGCCGTACCGGCATCCTTGGCCGCCTGCACCAGGCGCTTCACCGGCGCCGAATCGGGGCTCACGACCGCCACGATCTTGTCAGCGTTCATCACATTGCCGTATCCGATGTTGATCCATCTATTCAATGTTCTGTACCTGCTCGCGAATTTTCTCGATCTCTGTCTTGATCTGGATCGCCGTGGAGGAAATATCCATATTGCTGCATTTGGAAAGGATCGTATTGGCCTCGCGGTTCATCTCCTGCGCCAGGAAATCCAGCTTCCTCCCCACGCTGTCCTCTCCCGCCTCATTCAGGGTCTTGCGCATCCCGGCGATGTGGCTCCGCAGGCGGACGGTTTCCTCGTCCACACAGGTCTTGTCCGCGAAGATCGCCACCTCCGTCATCAGGCGGGCTTCATCGATTTCTGTGGTGTCCAGAAGCTCCCGTACCTTCTCTTCCAGGCGTTTCCTGTATTCCTCGACCACCTGGGGAGAACACGTTTCCACCTGAGAGACCAGATCTTCCATGCCGGACAGTTTGACGAGGATATCCTCCCGCAGCTGCCCGCCCTCACGGCTCCTCTGCGCGGCGAAGCTCTCACCGGCGCCACGCACCGCCTGCTCCAACAGCGGCCAGAGCGATTCTTCGTCCTCCTCCTGATGCTCCATCACCAGCACATCCGGGAAGGATGCCAGCCGGGACACCGTGATATCATCCTGAATGCCGAATTCTTCCTGCATTTCCCGGAAATACTTCATATATTCCCCGGCGAGCGTCCGGTTATAGCGGATGCACATCTGAGAATCCGTGAAATCTTCGCAGCTGATAAAGATATCCAGCTTTCCCCGTACCGCATACTCTTTCATCACCCTGCGGATCCGCGACTCGAAGACACAGAATTTCTTCGGCATCTTGATGTTGAAATCCAGATAGCGATGATCCACTGCCTTGATCTCAACCAGTATCTTGTGCGTGTCGTCGGAAGCCTCGTATCTCCCGAACCCTGTCATGCTTCTGATCATGTCACCCTCCTGACTCACGCGCCGCCCTCGCAGGGCGCAGACCCGCCTCGCGCTTCCGGCCGGATCTCCGCCTTCGGCTGCTTGACGGGACTTTCAACTTTAAGTATAATTCATTTAACAAGTGAAGTCAACCGAGGTATTTCAATATTTGTCCGGACTTCAGCAGGAGGCAGAGCATGGCACTCGATGGAATTGTAATCGCCAATCTGGTCAGCGAAATGAGAGAAAAACTGGTGGGCGGACGGATCGCCCGCATCGCCCAGACGGAGTCGGACGAGCTGATTCTGACCGTGAAAAACAAGCGGGGCCAGGTGCGTCTCCTGATGTCCGCCAGCGCCAGTCTGCCGCTGCTGTATTTCACCGAGACACCCAAACAGAGTCCGGCGATGGCGCCGAATTTCTGTATGCTGCTGCGCAAACACATCGGCAACGGGCGCATTCTCTCCGTCACGCAGCCGGGGCTGGAGCGCATCGTCCGCCTGGAGATCGAGCACCTGGATGAGATGGGCGATCTGTGCCGCAAGTTTCTTCTCATCGAGCTCATGGGAAAATACAGCAACATCATTTTCGTGGACAGCGAAGAGACCATTGTGGACAGCATCAAGCACATTTCCAGCAATATCAGCTCGGTCCGCGAAGTCCTGCCCGGACGTCCCTACTTCATCGCCGACACCGTGCACAAGCTGGATCCCCTGACCATCACCGAGGACGTTTTTCTCGCAGAGATCTGTGAAAAGCCGACGACCGTCGCCAAAGCGCTGACCTCCGGCCTCACCGGCCTCAGCTCCCTGATGAGCGAGGAGATCGTCTGCCGGGCCGGTCTCGATTCCGCCCGTCCCATGCAGGCGCTGGAGACCCATGAAAAGCTCCATCTCTTTCATACCTTTTCCTGTCTGATGGACGACGTGCGCTCCGAGTCTTTCTCTCCGCGCATCATCGATCAGGGAGGGGAACCGTTGGAGTTCGCCGCGCTCCCCCTGACACTCTATCCGGAGAGCGATCAGCGCCCCTTCTCCTCCATCAGCCAGGTACTGGAAACCTATTATGCGGAGAAAAATACGGTAACCCGCATCCGCCAGAAATCCGCCGAGCTGCGGCGGATCGTCCAGACGACGCTGGAGCGCGACTGCAAAAAATATGACCTGCAGAAAAAGCAGCAAAAGGATACGGAAAAAAGGGACAAATACCGCGTCTGGGGCGAACTGCTGCAGACCTACGGCTACAGTGCAGAGCCGGGCGCCCGGTCTCTGACTGCGGAGAATTACTACGACGATAACCGGGAGATGACCATCCCACTGGATCCGACCCTGACACCGCAGGAAAATGCGCAGAAATATTTTTCCCGTTATAACAAGCTGAAACGCACCCACGAGGCCCTCTCCGGTCTTCTGGAAGAGGCGCAGGCTGAGATCGACCATCTGCGCTCGATTCAGGTCGCTCTGGAAATCGCCCAGAAGGAAGAGGACCTGGTCCAGATTAAAACCGAATTACAGCAGGCCGGATACATCCGGCGCCATCCGATCCGGGAGAAGAAGCGGGAGAAGATCACCAGTCATCCTTTCCATTACCTCTCCAGCGACGGATTCCATATTTATATTGGAAAGAACAACCTGCAGAACGAGGAGCTGACCTTCCAGTTTGCAAACGGCAACGACTGGTGGTTCCACGCCAAGGGGATCCCCGGTTCCCACGTGATCGTAAAAACGGAAGGGAAGGAGCTCCCTGACCGCACCTTTGAGGAGGCCGGAGCTCTGGCCGGATATTATTCCAGCGAAAAGAATTCCGCCAAGGTGGAGATCGATTATATTCAGCGCAAGCATGTCAAAAAGCCCGCCGGAACCCGACCCGGCTTCGTCATCTATCACACGAACTATTCTCTGATGGCGGAACCCGCCCGGGTCCGGGAACTGACACGGATTGAAGAGTAAACTGTGTAAAACTTCGCAGGACGGCCCGCTGCACCCTGAGGCAGCGACCCGTCCTGCATTTTCGTTTCGATCCGGCCTTTTTATTCGCGCACCTGTCCATTCCCGTAGATGATATACTTTGTCGTTGTCAGAGCCAGCAGACCCATCGGCCCCCGGGCATGGAGCTTCTGCGTGCTGATACCGATCTCCGCGCCGAAGCCGAACTCAAAGCCGTCCGTGAAACGGGTCGAGGCGTTGACATAGACCGCCGCTGCGTCGACCTCATTCAGGAACTGCTGCGCATGGCTGTAATTGTTCGTGATGATGGCCTCCGAATGGCCGGTGTTGTAGCGGTTGATATGCGCGATCGCCTCATCGATGTTCCGCACCGTTTTGGCGGAAATTTTATAATCCAGATACTCGCGTCCCCAGTCCTCTTCCGTCGCCTCTGAGGTCTCCGGCACCACCGAGCGGATGGTCTCATCGGCAAAGATCTCTACCCCGGCTCCCTCCAGGTTCCGGGCCACCCGCGGCATCAGTTCATCGACGACACTCTCATGGACCAGCAGAGATTCACAGGCATTGCAGACGCCGACCCGCTGGGTCTTGGCATTCTGGATAATGGCCGCCGCCATCTCCAGATCCGCGCCCTCATCGACGTAAATATGGCAATTTCCGGTTCCCGTCTCGATGACCGGGATCGTCGCGTTCTCCACCACCGACCGGATCAGACCGGCGCCGCCCCGCGGAATCAGCACATCGACAAACCGGTTCATCCGCATGAATTCAGCCGTCACCTGTCGATCCGTATCCTGAATGATCTGGATCATATCCGGCGTGATGCCCTGCTCCTGCAGGGTTTCCCGGATGCAGTCCACAATCGCCACGTTGCTGTGGATCGCGTCGCTGCCGCCCTTTAAGATCACAACGTTGGAGGTCTTGAAGCAGAGCGCGAACGCATCCGCTGTGACGTTGGGGCGGGACTCATAGATGATCCCCACCACACCGAGAGGGACCCGCTTCTGTCCAATCATCAGGCCGTTGGGGCGCTGCTTCATGGAGATCACCTCTCCGATCGGGTCCTCCAGATCCGCCACCTGACGCAGTCCCAGCGCCATCTGAGAGATGCGTTCCTCCGTCAGGAGCAGGCGATCCACCAGCGCCGGCGGCATCTGATTCCTCTGAGCCGCCTCAATGTCCTTCCCGTTGGCTGCGAGGATCTCCGCATGATGCGTTTCCAACGCCTCAGCGATCTCCCGCAGCGTCCTGTCCTTCACGCCGGAGGGCAGCTTTCCCGCTTCCCGTTTTGCCGCCTGTGCGCGTTCACCGATTTCCTGTAAATTCATTTTCTGTCTCCTCTCTGGACACTGACTCAGGCGTCTTCTGACAAACAGGTCCCGTGAGCCTCCGCTTCCTCCCCGTCCTGTGATTCCGCCTGTTCCTTCAGATAGGTGCGTATATCAAACAGCTCGCCGGACTGCGCGCGAAACCAGGTTCCGCGGAAGTCCCCCTCCACGATCTCGCGCAGGATCCCCACATCCCGGCCATTGGCGATGACCATATCTGCACCCGATCCTGTCGCGATCCGCGCCGCTGTCAGCTTTGTTGCCATGCCTCCCGTCCCCACGCTGCTGCCCGTCGACGTTTTCGCCATAGCCTCATACGAGGCGTCCATCTCGTTCACACACTCAACGAGTGTCGCCTGCGGGTTGTGCCGCGGATCATCCGTATAGAGCCCGTCGATGTCCGACAGGAGAATCAGGAGATCCGCGCCGGTCAGAGAGGTAACCAGTGCTGACAGCGTGTCATTGTCGCCGAATTCGATCTCATGCGTGGCAACCGTATCGTTCTCATTGACAATGGGAATGATCCCCATCCGGAACAGCTCATCAAAGGTATTGTGGGCATTTTTCCGGCTTGTCTCCTCCAGGATCGTGTACTTGGTGATCAGAACCTGTGCCGCCACCTGGCTGTACTCAGCAAAGATTTTCTGATAGATCATCATCAGCCGCGCCTGCCCGACGGCCGCACAGGCCTGCTTGGCAGCCAGATCCTGCGGGCGTTCTGTCAGGCCGATGGCCTTACGCCCCACGGCGATGGCGCCGGAGCTGACCAGACAGACATCCATGCCGCGATTCCGCAGATTGCACAGCTCCCGCACCAGTTTTTCGATCTTACCGTAATCCAGATCTCCGGTCGCGCCATGCTGCAGGGACGATGAACCGATCTTCACCACGACCCGGCGCTTGTACTTAAAATAATCGTTCACGTTCATTTCTTATTGCATTCCTTTGGTTCTCAGAACAAGTCGCTTTGCCAAAAATCATACCACAGTTTCTTTCGAGATTCAACGTCGATCTTTTGGGTATTTCTACAGCTCCCGATAGAAAATAGACACCTGCGCTCCCTTCACTTCGATCCGCTCGATGCACTGCAGAAGAATCATGCGCTGTTCCCCCGGGGCGAGCGTATCCCAGACATCGGCGAGACCGTGCAGCTTCCTGGCCAGCTTCCTGCTCCGGGCCGTCACAGAACGGCGCTCTTCCTCCATCTTCCACATTTTCTCGATCTTCTCCCTCTCCTCGCGCGTCCGTCGGATCACCTCGCGCAGCGTCTCGTCGCCGCTCTCTCCATAGAGATCATAGAGGCGGGACAGCTTCTTTTCACATTTCTCCCGCTGCTCCTCCAGACGCTTCCCGGCCGTCGATTCTCCTTCCTCGTCCGAGACTTCCATTTCCAGCCCAAAATGAAACAGATCCTGCACGACGGCTTCCTCCACCTCGTCGGCCCACACCGGCTCCTGCGGACAGTCCGGGTCATGGATCAGATACGGCTTGGATTTCTGGTGTGAGTAGCAGACCAGCTTGTGTCCCTTCCTGCCCCATTTCTGATAGCGCATCCCCGCGCCGCAGAATCCACAGCGCAGCAGCCCCGTCAGCAGATGCACGGAGCTGTTCTGGTTCAGGCCGGAGCGCTGCTCCATTTCCAGCATGACCGCATCGAAGAGCTCCGGCTCCACGAGCGGCGCATGGCGTCCCTGATATTCCTGCCCGTTGTAGACAATCTTCCCCAGATTGGTGCGGCGCTTCAGAATCTGCACCACCTGACGATCATATTTGAGGCCGGTCATGTCGGCGATATTCTGAGGAGAATATCCTTCCAGATAAAGAAGGTACATATCGCGCACGGTCCCGGCCTCCCCGTTCGGCACGAGAATCCCCTTTTCCGCATCATAGTCGTAGCCAAAGGGGATCTTTCCGCCGCCCATCCAGTAGCCGTCCCGCACGCGCTCCAGCATCCCCATGCGGGTGCGTTCGCGGATATTTTCCCGTTCCAGCTGCGCGAAAGCGGACAGGATCCCCAGCATCAGGCGCCCCATGGGCGTGCCGGTATCCATGCTCTCACCCAGAGAGACGAAAGCGGTCTGATGGGGATTCAGCACGTCCTCGATGAGGTACAGGGTGTCCTTCTGGCTGCGCGAAAGCCGGTCCAGCTTGTAGACCAGCACATGGCTGATCTCATCCCGCCGTACATCCTCGATGAGCCGCTGCATGGCAGGACGGTTCAGGTTGCTCCCGGAAAATCCGCCGTCGATATAATATTCATACGCCCGGATCTCCCGGGAGACACAGTAGGCCGTCAGCGCCTCCTTCTGGGCGCCGATGGAATACCCCTCCTCCCGCTGAGCGTCTGTAGACACGCGCACATAGATGGCGGCCCGCCTCACCGGGCCGTTCCCGGTTCATCCCTTGCCACGGGATGAACACCTTTCGCATCCTCTGCGTCAGCTTGAATCTGCCCTGACCGTATATCCCGCGCAGAATCCTGTGCCGCCCAGCCACTCTCCAGCCCCGGAGCGGCGGCCGAGGCCCGCACGGACGGCAATCTCCCCTCCTCATCATTCCGCCGGAAGCTGCGGTCTACGATCCGTCGGATCTCCGCGCTCTCCGCCAGATTGATTTCCCTCATGGCCTCTTCATCCAGATGCTGTCCTCCCATGGAACGCAAAATGACAATTCCCATAGAATGTACCTCCTATGGAAATTGTCACCCGTTTTTTGATCTCTAATCGTTTTATTTCTGCGAATTCTCCGCCTTTCCCAGCAGATAGGTGATAAACTGCGTGGCTGTCCGGCCGGACATCCCCCCGTGGTACAGCTCCCACTTGTTGGCTTCTTCCAGCAGCTCCTTCTCCCCCATCCGGATGCCGTTCCGCTCCGCCAGTGTGAGGACAATATTCTGGAACTCTTTCTTTTCCGGCATTCCATAGTAAATGGTGACACCGAAGCGGGCCGCCAGAGACAGCTTCTCCTGCACGGTGTCAGAGCTGTGCAGATCGTCGTCAGCCTCCCGTTTATCGCTGAATTTCTCCCGGATCAGATGACGGCGGTTGGAGGTGGCATAGATCAGCACATTCTCCGGGCGTCGCTCCATCCCGCCCTCAATGATCGCCTTGAGATATTTGTACTCGATCTCGAACTCTTCAAAAGACAGATCATCCATGTAGATGATGAATTTATAATTCCGGTTCTTGATCTGTGTGATCACCGAGGTCAGATCCTTGAACTGATATTTGTACACCTCGATCAGACGCAGCCCCTGATCATAGTAGGCATTCATAATGGCCTTAATGCTGGAGGATTTGCCGGTTCCCGCGTCGCCGAACAGCAGACAGTTGTTGGCTTTCCGCCCCTGCACAAAGGCCTCCGTGTTCTCGATGAGCTTCTTTTTCTGAATCTCATACCCCACCAGATCATCCAGTGTCACGTGCTCTGTCCGCGTGATCGGAAGGATCTGCACCGGGCTGCCCTCCTCATGCTCGACCTTGAAGGCCTTGTGCAGCCCGAATTTGCCGACACCGAAGTCCCGGTAGAATTCCGTGACACAGTCAAGGAACGCCTCCTCGTCCTCCGCCGCCGCCAGACGCACCGCAAGATCAAGGATCCGGTCATGCACCCGTCGGTTGTAGACCCGGTTGGCTTCCCCGGCGCCCCTGTACTGTGCCAGCACAGCAAATTCCTCCGTCCCGAAGATCTCATCCAGGCTGCTCAGATCAAACCGGAACCATTCCAGAAACAGCCGAAAGTCATGAAGCGCCAGGCGGTTGATGCTCCCCTCGACCCGTCCGCGCACCTCGCAGGCCGTGCTGAACGCATTTTCATGATTTGCCAGTGTGTAGGCCAGAAAATTGTGCCAGACGTTTCCCTCAAAGCCATGGCGGGACGTCATCTCCACAAGACCGTTGATCGCCTCGTACAGGTGGGTGCCATCCCCCTCCATGAGTTCCTCCATATAATCGATCAGTTCCTGATGCTCCACCCCCCGGTAAAGCAGCATCTCCTGTCTTCTCATCGGTTTTCTCTCCCTCTCATTAAAAATTCCCCAACACCTTGCAGAGACTGGCTTCCCGCCGGATCCCCTCAAGAGCCGTTTTCACCCGCGGCTCATCCAGATTCCCCTCAAAATCAATAAAGAAGCGGTATTCCCAGTTCCGGCCAGGGATCGGCCGGGATTCGATCTTCGTCATGTTGAGGTCATTGAAAGCAAAATTCGACAGCAGCCGGTACAGCACGCCTGTCGCATGCCGGCATTCGAAACAGATGCGGATCTTTCCCGCATCCTTCCGGTAGATCTTCTTCCCTGTGGCGATGATAAAACGGGTCGTATTGCCGGTCGTCTGATTGGCGATATTTTCCGCCAGCACCTTCAGGCCATAGAGCTCGCCCGCCATCTCACTGGCGATCGCCGCATGCCGCAGATCGCCATCCGCCACCAGCCGCTTGGCGCTGGCCGCCGTGTTATTCATGGGAACCTGTCCCCAGTTCCTGTGCTTTTCCAGAAAATCACTGCACTGCAGCAAGCCCTGCGGATGGGAATAGACCATATTGATGTCCTCCAGCCGCGCCTCCGGCAGACCCAGAAGAACATGCTGAATCGGAAGGTCCAGTTCCGCCACCGTATAGCAGGAATACTTCATCTGCAGATCGAGCACATCGCCCAC
>JAJQCL010000168.1:1019-1735 GCA_021202715.1 Lachnospiraceae bacterium | reverse complement strand
ATCCTCGGCCGCGCCGCGGGCGATCTCCGCCACGGCCCCCGCACCGGGGGGCAAACAGTGCATGTCCGCATTCCGTCCGAAGAACTGGCGGGTCGCCTGGTGGCTGTAAGCCCCCTCCACGCCCTGAAAGACGACCCGGGCTCCCCGCATCGCCAGTTCAGGAACCGAAGTAAAACCATGTCCTTCCGCCAGCGGTTCCGACGTCAGAGAAAGCTCCTTCCGTCTGGCCAGGACCTCCGTCTGAGTGAGAACCTCTTTCTCTGCCATGCTGTCAAATTCCGCATTTTTCCCGGCCAGCTCCAGCCGTTCCCGCACCCGTTTGATCAGTTCCCCGTTTGCCCTGTCGATCTCCTCGCGCAGCTGTCTTTCCTCCAAAGCTCGTTCCTCCCGGTCTTTTATTCTCGTTTCAGAGTATAGCACAGGGACCATTTCTTGTCCAGATTCGTCGTTCTTTCCGGCCGCATGGATTGTCCCACAAAACCATCCGCTTCCTGCGCGGCATATTTCCCCGGACGGGAGGGCATTCTATGATACAGGAAGTTCCCGCATCGATCCGGAACTCCAATGCGCAGGATTTTCAAAGAAAGGAGTCGCTATGATCAAAAATTTCATTCGCTGCGGCGTATTCGGATGGTGCTGGGAAATCATTTTTACAGGCCTCGGCAATCTGCTCTCCGTCCGCCGGGTTCCTCTGATGGGCAATACCTCGCTGCTGA
>JAJQCL010000168.1:0-1009 GCA_021202715.1 Lachnospiraceae bacterium | reverse complement strand
TGGAGCGGGCGCCTTCCTGGGGCCCCTGGCCCATCGGCTTCGACGTCAGTCCCTGTGGATCCGCGGCGCCTGCTACACCCTCTGCATCTTTGTCGTCGAATTCCTCAGCGGCTCCTTCCTGAAACGCCGCCAGATCTGTCCCTGGGACTACAGCCGGGCCCGATTCAATGTGGGCGGCGTCATTCGTCTGGACTACGCCCCGGCCTGGTTCATCCTGGGACTGATCCTGGAGAAAATTCTCGCGCCGCAGAGAGAATCCGCCAAATAACACGTTCCCAGTTCACACGGAATCAGCCCAACACACGGAAAAACCGGCAGGAAACCTCCTGCCGGAACCAGTCCTTCTCATCCGTGTTCTGTCATTCTTCATATAGAAAGAGTCTTTTTGATCTCCTCCACTGCCTCCTGATAATCCACTTCTGAGTTATAATCGCCCTCATAGACCTCTTTGTTTCCCTGGAAAATGAGAATCGTATCCGGTATGCAGCCGGACCATCCCTCCAGTTTAAAGGTCAGATTGTGAGCCTTCAGCCATCCTTTCAACGCGAAGAAATCCATCTCCTGCCTCCTATCTCTGCACCTGTTCTTCCGTTCTCTTCTTCCATTCACGGGAAATATTCTTTCCCATCTCCACCATGGATCGAATCTTCTCATCCAGATTCTCGTTGGCGAAGCGGGCTGTGGGGCCAGACATGGACACCGCAGCGACCAGCTGCCCGTCTTCCGCAAGGATCGGAACCGCCAGGCCAAACAGGCCTTCCTCCCGCTCTCCGACGCTCAGCGCATAGCCCTTCTCGCGAACCTCCGCATAATCCACGGAATTCTTTCCCTCCGTGAGCTTCTGTCTGTCTCCCTCCGGCATATAGGCCAGGATGATCTTTCCCGCCGCGCCGCGAACCAGATCATGGCGGCTGCCAACCTCTACGACCTGGCGAAGCTCACGCCGGGAATCCACGGATTCGATGCACAGCTTGGCGCTCCCATTCGGTACAAAAAGCCGCACATCCTC
>JAJQCL010000042.1 GCA_021202715.1 Lachnospiraceae bacterium | reverse complement strand
AATTTCGTGGGCACGCTTCTGATCATTTTCGTGCCCCGGGGGCTGAGGCGGGTGGTTCAGCAGGCGGTGGGGAGCACCCTGACCAGCGGGCGCAGCGATCGTTACCTGACGTTTCTGGGAAACGGCTGGAATGTGGTGACGGGAAGTATCTTCGGGATTTTCTTCTCGGCGGAGAGCAGTGTTTTTCTGAGCTTCCGGGCCGGAGCCTACACGGCGGCGCTGGGTATTCTGTATATGATTATTGCCTGTGTCCTGTTCAACCGCCGGAAGAGTGAGACGGCCGGAGAGGCGGCGGTCCATCCGAAGGTACAGCTGTTCTTCCGTCTGATCCCGGCACTGGTGATCAGCCTGATTCCTGACGTCCTGATCTTCAACTTCATGGCGCAGCAGGAGAGTGTGAACAGCGAGGACATATACATTTTCTTCATTTTCTACCTGATCGCGGTGCTGACGTATTTCCTCTATGAGCTGATCTCCACCAGAAAGATCAAAAATCTGGTCAAGGCGGCGCCGGGGCTTGTGGTGCTGCTGGCGGTGAACCTTCTGCTGATCTTCGGTATGTACGGCATGCAGCGGAGTGTTCTCTCCTACTGCCCGGAGGCGGAGGAGATCGATTCGGTGTCTGTCGGCAGCGAAACAGTGTATGCCTGGAGCGCCAGTTCCAGCGGAAAGTACGACGGTTATCTGACCAGCCGAGCTTCGGAGATCCTGCTGACGGATACGGAGACGAAGGAGCTGATCGCCACCCGTCTGGCGGAGTCGATCGCCTATGACTCTTCCAGCGAGGTGCGTGAGAGTACGACCACGGCCTATAGCAGCCGGGAAATTGCCATCCGGGTGAATGGGCGGACGACCTACCGGTATATTCATTTTAGCCAGTCGGATATCCGCAATCTGGCGGAGAAGCTGCTCGCCAACGATGCTATGCAGGACATTTATATGAATCTTCCCGACAGCGGCGACGCGAATCTTTCCCTGTACTGCGACAGTCTGGGCAATGCGGGTGCCAGGAAGGTCTATGAGGCGCTGCAGGAGGACATCGCGGAGATGGGATTCACAGAGTGGTACAGCTATTGCACGAATGTTTCTTATACTACGTACTATGCAAATCTGTCCATGGTATACACGGAGGACGGCAAAAAGACGGCGGAGAACTTTGTGATCTCTGACGTAACGCCGCGGGCCGCGGCGGCCTGGCGCGAGGCTCTGTGGGAGACGACGGATCAGACGAGTCAGAGACAGCAGCTGGTGACTTCGCTGCAGACGCTGTATGACCGGATCCTTGCAGGTGGTGACATAGAGATCTCCTACGCTTACTGTGAGATGCTCCTGGGAAGTGTCGGTCAGGAAGCAGAGGCGAGCTATGTCATCGGCGGTGAAGGTGCAACCGGGGCAGGAGAGGCATATTACGCCATCGAGGACTTCAATGAAGAACAGGTGGCGGCACTGCTTGCTCTGGCCGAGAGCCAGCAAAACGTGGCGCTGTCTGGCGAGGATGGATACATTCACCTCTATATGACGCTGGAGTATTATTTGACGGAGGAGGAGACTGAGGAAGCCTACGAGGAGACATATGCAGAGGGGTCGACGGAGATCGTGAGCTTCGACACGTTGAACGGGCTCTATGTAGATGTATATCTGGCGATACCGGAGGATTTTGATACGGCGCTGTGGGCGAGCCTGGCTGATGAGACGTGAGATCCTGATTTGAGAAATATTACTTCAATACGAGACCCCGGCAGCACTGTCTGCCGGGGCTTTTCAGACGAAGCACAACGTGAAAAATCGTTGAATATATGTCCGAGTGGGATTGCAGAGGAGGGGAAATCTGTGCTATACTCCTTAATCGGAGGTTTCCCGCACGGAGCGGGAAATCCGCGAAAGGAGCCCGGTTATGGGAAAATATTTTGGCACAGACGGCTTCCGCGGCGAGGCCAATGTGAATCTGACAGTACAGCATGCCTTCCAGATCGGACGGTTTCTGGGATGGTATTACGGAAGAGAGCATAAATGCAAGGTAGCTATCGGCAAGGACACACGGCGCAGCAGCTATATGTTTGAGGATGCGCTGTCGGCGGGCTTTACCGCCTCGGGGGCGGACGTGTATCTGCTCCATGTGACGACGACGCCCAGCGTGGCCTATGTGGTGCGCACCGAGGAGGATTTCGATTGCGGCATCATGATCTCCGCCAGCCACAATCCCTACTATGACAACGGCATCAAGATCTTAAACGGCCGCGGGGAGAAGATGGAGGAGACCGTCATCGAGGAGATCGAGCGCTATCTGGACGGGAAGATGCCGGAAGCTCCGCTGGCGACCCGGGAAAATATCGGCTGCACCACCGACTATGCGGCGGGGCGGAACCGTTATATCGGCTATCTGATCACCCTGGCGACCCGCTCCTTCAAGAACAAGCGGGTGGGGCTGGACTGCTCGAACGGCAGCGCCTTCACGATCGCCAAGAGCGTTTTCGATGCGCTGGGCGCCAAGACCTATGTGATCCACAACGAGCCCGACGGCACCAACATCAACCGCGACTGCGGCTCCACGCACATCGAGTCGCTGCAGCAGTTTGTCCTCGACCATCAGCTGGATGTGGGCTTCGCCTACGATGGCGACGCGGACCGCTGCATCGCCGTGGATGAACAGGGACATGTCGTCGACGGCGACCGGATCCTCTATCTCTGCGGCCTGTATATGAAGGAAAAGGGGCAGCTGGAGACCAACACGATCGTCACCACGGTGATGTCGAACCTGGGCCTGTACAAGGCGCTGGATAAGGCCGGCGTGGGCTATGTCAAAACGGCTGTCGGCGATAAATATGTCTACGAAAATATGCTGGAAAACGGGCATCGCCTGGGCGGCGAGCAGTCCGGGCACATCATTTTCAGCAAATACGCTTCGACCGGCGACGGCATCCTGACCTCTCTGAAGATCATGGAGGTGATGCTGGAGCGCAAGCAGCCGCTGAGCCAGCTGGCGGCGCCGGTGACGATCTATCCGCAGGTGCTGAAAAATGTTCGTGTGTACAGTAAGCCCGAAGCGCAGAACGACCCCGACGTTCAGATGGAAGTCGGCAAGGTGGCGGGCGAGCTGGGCGACAACGGCCGCATTCTGGTGCGGGAGAGCGGCACCGAGCCAGTGATCCGCGTCATGGTCGAGGCGGAGACAGCTTCGATCTGCGAGGCACAGGTAGACCGCGTGATCGATATACTGAAACGGAAGGGACACGTATTGCCGGAGTGACGGCGCGGAGTTGATCCGACCAAAAAAACGGACGTGGCGGTTTCGGGAAAAGAAGAATGCTGCATACAGCAGAAAAGAAGAAAACAGGTGACCCGGTGCACCGGGACGGATGAGAGGAAGAGAGACGATACGATGAGCAACTGGATGAAGAACCTGCGCCGGGTGGAGCCCTATGTCCCCGGCGAGCAGCCCCGATCTCTCAAGGTCGTGAAGCTGAACACCAATGAGAACCCTTATCCGCCGACGCCCGGCGTGGCGGAGGCGCTGTACCGTATGAATACGGATACCCTGCGTCGCTATCCGGCGCCGGACTGCGGGATCCTGACCGAAGCTCTGGCCCGCCGGTACGGTGTGGCACAGAATCAGGTGTTTGTCGGCGTGGGTTCCGATGATGTGCTGGGGATGGCTTTCCTGACCTTTTTCAATTCGGACAAACCGATCCTCTTTCCCGATATCTCCTATGCCTTCTACGAGGTGTGGGCTGATTTGCTGCGGATTCCCTATGAGAAACAGCCGCTGGATGCTTCGCTGCGTCTGGTGCGGGAGGATTATTATAAAGAAAATGGAGGCATCGTCTTCCCCAATCCCAACGCGCCCACCTCGATTCTGGAACCGCTTTCCTTCGTGGAGGACATCGTTTTCCACAATCCGGACAGCGTGGTGATCGTGGACGAGGCCTACATCGACTTCGGCGGCACATCGGCACGGCCTCTGATCGAAAAATATGACAACCTCCTGGTTGTGCAGACTTTCTCCAAGTCGCGCTCTCTGGCAGGCATGCGCATCGGCTTCGCTCTGGGAAGTCCGGCGCTGATTCAGGCCCTGAACTCGGTGAAGAATTCCTACAATTCTTACACTATGAGTCAGGCGGCCCTTGAGACCGGTGTGGCGGCCCTGGAGGACGAAACGTATTTTCAGGAAACTATCGGCCGGATCGTACAGACCCGGGAGGAAGCGGTACAGCGCCTGACGGCGCTCGGCTTCTCCGGCCCCGCGCCCATGGCCAATTTCCTCTTCGTGACCCATGAGAGCATCCCGGCCCGGGAACTCTTCGCGGCCCTGCGGGAAGCGGACATCTTCGTACGCTATTTTGATAAGCCGCGCATCGACAACTATCTGCGCATCACCGTAGGGACGCCGGAGCAGATGGAGACGCTCTATGCGTTTTTGGAGGACTACATGAAACAGTGATCATACGGCAGCGGGGCGTCGGATAAACGTTCCGCTGCCGTATCGCGCAGGGAATGGCTGTTTACGCAGCCCGCGATCGGCACGCGTGAAAAAAAGGTTGATTGGCAAAGTAAATTCCACTTTCTCAAAGTAAATTCCATCGA
>JAJQCL010000143.1 GCA_021202715.1 Lachnospiraceae bacterium | reverse complement strand
ATGCAGATCATGCCATATAGCCAGGAAATCCGTAACGACGTACTGATAATTCAAGTCGAGAAGGCACATTACTGCTTTTTAAGCGTGTATGCGTTCGAAAAACTGACCGGTGAGAACAAGGAACTGATGATTATTCCGGGAGCGGTTCACACCGACCTGTATGACCGGATGGATGTGATTCCTTTTGACAAGTTGGAATCCTTCTTCAAAGATTATTTGAGGTGACGTTCGATGCAGATAAAACGGTGTATGCCTCCTGGACGAAAATTGAGACGGAAAATCCGGGTCAGACATACCAGCAGAAGATACAGAATCAGATAAAACAGATCGTACAGCAGGTTCGATCGATCCTGTCGTGGTTCTTTCGTTAAGCAGTAACAAGACCCAGACAGAGTATAACGGTTATGAAAAAGGGAGCAGTGAATCGTGGACTGCTCCCTTCTCCGTTCTCCTATTTCTTCTTCCAGACAGCCTTTCCTTTAGAGGTCTTCAGCACATAACGGGCCGAGCAGGAATGCCGGTAGGCATACGTGGATTCGGTTCTCATGTAAGAGTTGATGGAAGGATAATTCTTCTGCATATTCGCGTCGCAGATGTACCATTTCCCATTTACTTTCACTTCGGTCCAGCCATGTGCCGTCATACCGCCGTGGAGGCTGGAAATCTTCCCCACAGCCACCCGTGATTCGTACCCCAGCACTTTGGCGATACAGGCAAAGCTGGCCGCATACCGGAAGCAGTTTCCTTTCTTCGTGGTAAACATATTCACGGCAAAACCGGACAGCGTGGAGGCATTCGCCGAATCGTACGATCTTTTGTATGAATAGTTTTTCCACAGATAGTTAAAGCAGGTCTTCAGCTTTTTGCTGGCTGACCAGTCGTTGTCCGTGTGAGCCACAACAAATTTGACGGCCAGCTTGATCTCTTTGGAGGTGATGACTTTGCCATTGTCATCCACATAATAATATCCTTCCGTCTTCGAACCCACGATCCGGTTGGTCTGCATCACGCCTTTGGCACTGAAATAGTACTTATATCCGTTGATCTTCCGCAGTCCGGTCAGCATGGCTCCCTTTGGCAGCGTCTTGCCGGTTTTTTTCTTGAAATAATAGGTCTTCCCGTTGATGGTCTTCCAGCCGGTTGCCATCTTTCCTTTGGAACTGAAATAAAATCTGTTGTTGTCGATGGTCTTCCATCCGGTGACCATTTTCCCGCTGGCCTTAAAATAATATCGGTTTTCGTCGATGGTCTTCCATCCGGTGACCATTTTTCCATTGCTCTTAAAATAATACCGGCTCCCGTCAATGGTTTTCCATCCGGTCAGCATCTTCCCGCTGGCTTTAAAATAATATTTGCTGCCGCCGATTTTTCGCAGCCCGGTCATCATGGCGCCCTTTGGTTCCGTCTCGCTGGCTTTCTTTCGGAAGTAATAGGTATTGCCATCGATGGTCTGCCAGCCCGTCTGCATCGTGCCGTCTATATAATAATAGGAAAAACCGCTCTCATCCTTCACAATTCCCTGAAGTAGATTCTCCGAAGCTGTCTCCGACACTCCGGTCGTTTCTTCGGTCTCCGCTGCATACACCGTCTGGCCGCTCAGGCCTGTAAGAAGCCCCGCCATGATGATCGCCAGCGCCAGAATTCCCCGTTTTTTCAAAATACCATCCTTCTTTCTCTGTAGTATATCCCGGAAGCGTATTGCTTTCAGGACCAGACTGCCTCAGGGGATGAAGCCGCCTGAACTATTATAACATACGGCGTTTAAAAAACAAGAATGAGATCGTCGATGCCGGTGTTGTGACGGATGACTTGAATTTGAAGTTGAATTTACAGAAAGAAGATGCTACAATGTACGTTGGTAAATTTTTAGAACATAGGAGATGGATCATATGGATCTTGTCCAAAGATTGTTTGGAACGCGCAGCTCCCGGGAAATCAAGGCGATGGGGCCCACGGTGAAGAAGATCGAGGGATATCGCGATGCGATGATGGCTCTGTCCGATGAAGCTCTGCGGGAGAAGACGCGGGAATTCAAGAAGCGCCGCGAGGAGGGTGAGTCGCTGGACAGCCTGCTTCCGGAGGCGTTTGCCGTGGTGCGTGAGGGTGCCCGGAGGACGCTTCATATGGAGCACTATCCGGTGCAGCTGATGGGCGGTATCATCCTTCATCAGGGCCGGATCGCGGAGATGAAGACCGGTGAAGGCAAGACCCTGGTGTCCACGCTGCCGGCCTATCTGAACGCTCTGGACGGAAAGGGCGTTCACATCGTGACGGTCAACGATTACCTGGCTAAGCGTGATGCAGAGTGGATGGGTGCCGTCCACCGCTTTCTGGGGCTCACGGTTGGCGTGGTCTTAAACGGCATGAGTCCGGAGGAACGGCGGGCCGCCTACAACTGCGATATCACCTATGTGACCAACAACGAGCTGGGATTTGACTATCTGCGGGACAATATGGTGATCTATAAGGAACAGCTGGTTT
This sequence comes from Lachnospiraceae bacterium, assembly GCA_021202715.1. Classification (GTDB taxonomy): domain Bacteria; phylum Bacillota; class Clostridia; order Lachnospirales; family Lachnospiraceae; genus UBA3305. Next base: position 2,100 of record JAJQCL010000143.1, on the reverse strand, counting down.
TGCGTGATCTTCACTATGCCATCGTCGATGAGGTGGATTCGGTTCTTATTGATGAAGCCCGGACACCGCTGATCATTTCCGGTCAGAGCGGCAAATCCACCAAGCTCTATGAGATCTGCGATTACCTGGCCCGGCGCATGCAGCGCGGCGAAGAGACCGAGATGACCAAGATGTCCGCCCTCATGAAGGAGGAATCGGACGAGACCGGCGATTTCGTGGTCAATGAGAAGGACAAGCAGCTGAACCTGACGGCGCAGGGCGTGAAGAAGGTCGAAGAGTTCTTCAAGATCGAGAACCTGGCGGATCCGGAGAACCTCGAGATTCAGCACAACATCATCCTGGCACTGCGGGCCAATAACCTTATGGCGCGGGACAAGGATTATGTGGTGAAGGACGATCAGGTGCTGATCGTTGATGAGTTTACGGGACGTATCATGCCGGGACGCCGCTACAGCGACGGCCTGCATCAGGCGATCGAGGCCAAGGAGCACGTGAAGGTGAAGCGGGAGAGCAAGACGCTGGCCACGATCACTTTCCAGAATTTCTTCAACAAGTTCGAGAAGAAGGCCGGTATGACCGGTACGGCGATGACGGAGGAGAAGGAATTCCGGGATATTTACGGCATGGACGTGGTGGAGATCCCCACCAACGTGCCGGTCCGCCGGGTCGATCTGGAGGACGCGGTCTATAAGACCAGGAAGGGCAAGCTGCATGCCATCGTCCATGAGATCGAGGAAGCGCATGCCAAGGGGCAGCCGGTTCTGGTCGGCACGATCACCATTGAGGCTTCGGAGGAGCTCAGCGGTCTGCTGAAGCGCCGCGGCATCCCTCACAATGTGCTGAACGCCAAGTTCCATGAGATGGAAGCGGAGATCATCGCCGACGCCGGTGTACACGGCGCGGTGACCATCGCCACCAACATGGCCGGCCGTGGTACCGATATCAAGCTGGACGAGAAAGCGCGGGCGGCCGGCGGTCTCAAGGTCATCGGCACGGAGCGCCACGAATCCCGGCGTATCGACAACCAGCTGCGCGGCCGGTCCGGCCGTCAGGGAGACCCGGGAGAATCCCGCTTCTTTATTTCGCTGGAGGACGATCTGATGCGCCTTTTCGGCGGGGAGAAGGTCATGAACATGTTCAACTCCCTGAACATTCCGGAGGATGAGCAGATCGAGCATAAGGCTCTGTCGGGAGCGATTGAGAGGGCCCAGAAGAAGATCGAGGGCAATAACTTCGGCATCCGCAAGAACGTGCTGGAGTATGATCAGGTGATGAATGAACAGCGCGAGATCATTTACGGTGACCGCCGCCGCGTCCTGAATGGGGACAACATGCGGGATGTCATCATGAAGATGATCACGGACGTGGCAGAGAGTATCGTCGACAGCTGTATTTCTGATGACCAGCATGCCAGCGAGTGGGATCTGCATGAGCTGAATCAGCTGATCCAGCCGATCTTCCCCATCGAGCCGATCGTGCTTACGGAGGAGCAGCAGAAGAAGTTCGCCAGGAACGATATGAAGCAGCTCCTGAAGCAGCGTGTGGTTACGCTCTATGAGGAGAAGGAAGCCGAGTTCCCCGATCCGGAGCAGATCCGGGAGATCGAGCGTGTGGTACTGCTAAAGGTCATCGACCAGAAATGGATGGCTCACATCGACGACATGGATCAGATGCGTCAGGGCATCGGTCTGCAGGCCTATGGGCAGAGAGATCCGCTGGTCGAGTACAAGATGGTCGGCTACGACATGTTTGACAGCATGACACAGTCCGTGCGTGAAGAGACCGTGCGGCTGCTGATGCATATCCGCGTGGAGCAGAAGGTGGAGCGCGAAGAGGTGGCTCAGGTCACCGGAACGAACCGGGACGAGAGTACCGCCCGCACGCCGGTGCGCCGCGAGGCGAAGAAGATTTATCCGAACGACCCGTGTCCCTGCGGTTCAGGGAAAAAATATAAAAATTGTCATGGAAGAAAGTAGGTGACGTTAATGGTGGAACTGGATCAGTTCAAGAGCGACCTGGCAGCCAGCGAGCAGCCGTTAATTGAAGTGAGGGATTCACTTTGACCTCGCGAACAAAGAAAACAGGATCGCTGAATTAGAG
>JAJQCL010000171.1 GCA_021202715.1 Lachnospiraceae bacterium | reverse complement strand
CGCTGATAGATCATTTCCGAAGCCAGATATTCATAGCCGCCGGTCATTCCCATGATCAGTGTCGGGACCGTGATCCCGTCAATATTGCCGATCGGGGACGCATAGCCGGATTTCCAGTCCACGCCGACGATCTCATCCTCCAGCACCGCGAATTCACCGTTTGTGTGCAGAGCCTGCGAGCTTAAAAATCCTTTGACGGTGTTCTTATTCACGCCCATCCCGTACGTACCGGAGAAGCTGCGGTCACACTCCGGAGTACGCACGCAGCGGATCTGCTCGTGCGTGACGGTCCCGTCTCCATGGACGAGATCATACTCCCCCTTCGTATGGCTGAGAAGCCCGGTGTCCTCCGGAAGCATCCGGTTATTCGGCTTCGGCTGATCGGCCGCCGTGATAAAGAACGGCTCGTCATCCACATAATTTCCTTCGCCCTTCCGGATTTTCTCCAGACGCTCCAACGCCAGCCGAATCAGCTTTTCATTGCGTGCCGCCTGCGCCGCATGATATTTTTTCTTAAACGCCTCACTGTAGTGAGCGCCGGCCGGATCATAACCATTCTCCGGGCGGAAGATATCATAGGCCGGATCCAGCTTCATGCCGTTTCCCTCTTCCACCACCGCCGGGTCCATACTCAGCAGCGACATCACGCCGTTTCCGTAGTTTGCGTCGATCAGCATCCGGCCGTCGGCCGGTTCCGGTTTTTTCTTCAGGGTGCACTTGTAGATCATCTCATCTCCCTGATAGATCTCTGGTCCGTTCTCCGCGATACTCTGGTAGGCAGTCATCAGCGTCGCGCCGCCGCTGTGTCCCATCAGGACAATTTTCTCTATGTCCTCGTTCTGCCGCAGATAGCGGATGCAGCCATCCAGCATCTCCAGCTTCCGGTCGATTTCGCCGCCTTCGAAGGATTCGCACGCCAGGACATGATACCCCCGCGCTGCCAGAGCCGGGCCCATCTTAATTCCCATATAATTCTGATCGCAGTGCATGATGACGACGGCGATGTGGCTCGTCTCTGTCGGATTAATCGGCATATATTCCATCGCATGCGCATGTCCGTCAATGACGACCAGCGTTTCCTGTATCGTTTTGTCTGTTTCCTTCGCAACGCTACCGTCGCGTCCGATTCTTATGATCATACTGATTCTCCCATCTTTGATGATGCAGGCGTTCCGCCCCAAAATAACTCTTCTGTATTTTCCCTATACGGCTGCTCTGCCGTCTGTATTCAGCATCCTGAAGATCCGCAGGATCATCACAATCGCGATGAGGAAGGTCAGCAGATCTGAGACAGGCATCGAATACAGCAGACCATTCAGGCCAAAGAAAACCGGCAGGATCAGCGCCCAGCCCACACCGAATACGACCTCACGGATCAGTGACAGGATGGAGGACTGCGCTGCCTTTCCCAGTGACTGCAGGCAGATAAAGGTTCCCTTGTTCAGCGTCGCCAGCGGCAGCATACACAGGTAGATCCGGAACGCTTTCACGGCAAACTCCGAGTAATAGGAGCTTTCATTGGCCGCCCCGAAGATACTGATCAGCTGCAGCGGCAGCAGTTCCACGATGACAAAGGCCACCGCACCGACGATAAGTTCCGAGATCAGCAGCATTTTGAAGAGGTTAAGCGCACGATCCAGCTTCTCTGCTCCCACGTTGTAGCCAATCACGGGAATACAGCCGGCGGCCAGTCCCACGGACACGGAAATCACGATCTGGAAGAACTTCATGACGATTCCGAGGACGGCCATCGGGATCTGCGAATATTCCGCCAGGGAATAGATTGGATCCAGCGCGCCGTATTTCACGATCATGTTGTTTACGGCTGCCATCGAGGCCACCACCGAGATCTGCGACAGAAAGCTCGTGATGCCCAGCGGAAGGAATGCCTTCATCAGACCGGGAAAGATCCCGAAGCTTTTTCTCTCAAGCCGGACCGCTTTCATATGGAACAGGTACCAGATGGCCAGAACCGCCGTCAGGATCTGTCCTCCGACCGTCGCGATCGCAGCGCCCTTCATGCCCCAGTGGAGTCCGTAGATACAGATCGGATCAAAAATGATGTTGAAGACCGCGCCCAGTACGGTGGAAGCCATGGCAAAGCGCGGGCTTCCATCGGACCGGATGATCGGATTCAGGCACTGACCGAACATATAGATCGGAATGCCCATGGTGATAAATGTAAAATACTCTTTGGCACACGCATAGGTTTCCGCGTTGACCTTGCCCCCAAAGAAGGTCAGGATCTCTTCCTGCAGCACGGCATAGACAGCAGCCACAAGAAGTCCCACAATAATCACCAGGACCACGGCGCAGCCGATGCTCTTATGAGCATCCTCTTTTTCATTTTTCCCGAGGCAGATGCTGACGTAGGCGCAGCATCCGTCCCCGATCATCACGGCCAGGGACAGGGCTACGATCGTCAGCGGAAAAACCACGTTGTTCGCCGCATTTCCATACGAGCCGAGATACGACGCATTCGCGATGAAGATCTGATCAACGATATTATAGAGCGCCGCAACCAGCAGCGAAATGATGCAGGGAACCGAATACATTCTCATCAGCGTACTGAGTTTTTCTTCTCCCAGAAACGCATTGGCCCGTTCTTCCATCATTCTCCTTTACCATAAGCATTCTGCATCTGCGGCAGATATTTTTCCACGTCCAGCAGCAGGATGCAAAGCAGCAGGACGGCGCAGACAATCGCGTCAACCCAGATATAGCTGAATTTCAGTGCGGAGATCACAGCTTCCGACTGGGCTGCCAGAGTCGAATCATATCCGGCCGCGGCAAGCACCCACATCACGCTGGCGCCGCCGATACCCATCCCGATCTTCTGACCCATGGACTGCGAGGAAGCCATCAGGCCTTCGGCATGAATCCCGGTCTTCCACTCTACATAGTTTGCCGAGTCAGCAATGAACGCATAGATTCCGGCAAACATCGGGCCGCCGGCAAAGCTTCGCAGGAACGCGCACGCCAGGAGGACGCCCTTGCTCGTCGGTGCTACATTGATCAGCACGAAGCTCAGGATCAGACCGATCGAGCAGACCGACATAAAGCCTCTCTTGGAGAATTTCTGTGTCAGCCAGGGTGTCACGACCAGCATGATGATACTCGGAGCCACGCCGAGTCCCAACAGTGTCGCCGTGTACATGGAGTCACCCAGCACCCAGGTGCAGTAATAAATGGTGCAGGAAGCCGCATTGGCATTGTAGACAAGCGTGCAGACACCGAACACCAGGCAGCACCAGAAATATTTGCATTTCAGGACCGCTTTGAACTGATCAAGCAGGGACGCGCCCTGTTTTTTCTCTTTGTTCACGTCCATAGAGACGTCCTGAGTCTCTGTGAGCTCACGGCAAAGCAGCGCCTCGATCAGGATCAGCACGCCCGCGACGCCGCCGACGATCACACTGGTGAATCTCAAGCCGACATTCAGATACAGCACCGTGATACCGCTCGCCGCCGCGATCTGCGCCAGGTTCTGCATAATGATCGCGATGGTCGACGTCAGCGTTCGATCCTGTGAATCATGGCTCATCCGCGCCAGCAGCGCCGTATGCGAGATGCCATAGATCGTATAAACGATCGCGTTCAGGAAGATATACGTCACATAGGCGTACACCAGCTTCATCCCGCTCTCCCAGCTCTGGGGAACGTTCAGAATCAGAATGATTCCGGCCAGCATCAGAGGAGCCGCCGCAAACACCCAGGGACGCGCTTTGCCGATCTTCGTATTCGTCCGGTCAACAATACTGCCCATCGCGAAATCGCTGACACCGTCAAACACTCGCGCAACCACCATCATCGTCGCGATCGCCATCGGAGCGATCAGAGCCGTGTCCGTATAATACGCTGTTATAAAATTGGACATCAGCACGCTCATGATGTTTCCGCCGCTCATTCCGCACCCATACGCCACTTTCTGCGGAAGCGGGATCTTCTTTGTTTCTTTTGTACTCATTTTGTTTCCTTTCTTCACCCCTGTAATACAGGTCCGTTTCCTTTTTCTCCTTTATTCAAACGGGAACACAACGCCCGCCTGCGCACGCAGCTCCGTCATGATCTTCGAGATCGTCAGGGTCTGCTCCCACGGTGCGTCACCGGCCTGCGTTTTGCCCTCACGGATCGCTTTCTCAAAGCCCATCCACTCGTGCTCATACCCTTTCACAAAAGGCACCTCCGAGTTCACGATCAGCGGCGGCAGCCCGGGAACTTCCCGCACCGTTCCGTCCGGATTGCGGATCTCCAGATAATCCGGATTGGAGACAGAATTCATATAAATGCTGCCCTCCGTTCCCATGATCTCGCAGTATTCCTCCCGCTCCTCCTCCGGCGTGTCGATCGTCGAAACACATTCGATCTTAATGCCGCCCGGATACGTCACGGTGTAGTAATCTCTGGAATCGACGCCGGTCTCCAGCTTCTCAAAATGGCCTTCCACCGACTCATACCCTGTCCCAAAATGGCTTGTCATCCGGCTCAGGATATACGGTCCCATATCCAGGAGCGACCCGCCACCGGTTTCCAGCTTCTTTACGCGATCCATAAACATCACGTTCGCTTTGCTGACGATCTTCGCGCCCGTCAGCGTACCGATCTTGCCGTCTTTGATGATGTGATCCACGATATGACGGGACGGCAGGAAAGCCGGCCACAAGGCTTCGGAGAGGAAGACGCCCTTCTCTTTCGCCTTCTCGATCATGGCGTTCGCCTGTTTGTCGTTCACGGCAAACGGTTTTTCCACGACCACATTCTTTCCATGCTCCAGCGCCATCAGGCACAGGTCCATATGCAGCTGGTTCGGCACCGCGATGTACACGACATCAACGGCCGGATCACACATCAGCTCCTCATAGCTGTCGAAGATCTTCTGCCAGCCGTATTTCTCCGCAAAGGGCTTACAGGACTCCGCAGAGATTCCCGCCACGCCGTATTTCACGATGTTCTCATGATTCAGCTGTCCCAGGATGTCTGAGATCCATGACGCGATGGTTCCCGCGCCGCAAATTCCAATATTCATGTTTTCTCCTCCTGAAAAGATTTACCAGTTCTTTTTCCGAAGCGTCGTCGGATCAAAATGGTCTGTGTCCCGTGTGCAGGTGCGCGCCATCACGCAGGCCAGCTCGGCAGTCAGCTCCCGCAGTCTCCGCTCGACCCCGGCAGCGCCTTCCTTCATGTAAGGCTTGATGAGATTCCGCGCCACACACACCTGATCCGCGCCAAGCGCCAGTGCCTTGTACGCATCGATGCCGCTCGTGATTCCGCAGTCTACGAAGATCTTCACCCGATCACCCACAGCCTGACGGATCTCCGGCAGCACATACAACGGCGGCACAGCATCCACAATCTCGCCCTTGTGATGAGAGAGAAGGATCGCGGCCACACCCGCATCCGCACATTTCACCGCATCCTGCACGGACAGGACGCCTTTGGCGATAAACGGCAGCTTTGTGGCCTGTACATACATGGCGATCTCCTCGGTCGTCTTGGGGCAGAGCTGACCATAATCCGGCGTCGGATGGTACAGCGTCCCGTCCGGGGCAATCCCGTGATCGATATCCATCGCCACGGCAAAACAGCCGCATTCCTCATCATGACGGATCTCGGCGAGCACCGCTTCATTGTCCCTCTGCATCTTGACGATACGGACACATTTTGCGCCTGTGGCCACTAGCTCATCCACTTCCCGGTTCGAAATATATCCGAACAGAGTCGGCGTGTTCATCGCCAGCGCGCCTTTGGCGATCTCTGTCATACCATTCGGATGAAGCAGCGGCGCGATCGCCGAAAGGCCTCCGACCATGATCGGCGTGTCAAAGGTTTCTCCCCACAGCTCCTTGTGCGTATCCGCCGTCCAGGAATCCAGATAGCGATATTCGATCATATAGCTGTCGTAGCATTCTCTGGTGATTTTGTTGGAATCATCCTGTTCAGATTTCAGCGAGTAGGGAGTATAACCAAACTGCAGCCCATCCGCCCGTTTTGGACTGTCCGGGCCGCCGAAATACCTGTCCTCACTGTAATCTGCCGGTTTCATTTCCTGCATACTCTGTCTCCTCCCTGTTTCCCGAGTTGTCAATACTTATGGAGTTTTGGCCAAATTTCACATAAGTCATTCTATCACCCTTTCCAGAGCTGCAATAAATCACAAAATGGATTGAATGGTTCAAAAAACGAAGCGAAGATAAGTATAGAAAAACCGCCGTGCAGATTCCTCCGCACGACGGCTCGTCGTCTCCTGTATTAAACGTTAAAAGACTGCATCAAATGACAGATTGATCTCTTTGAAATGCGTCCTCCAGTGTTTGGCAAAATTGACAAAAGTCCCGGCCGCCTTTGAGAGCGGCACATCGTTGCGGTAACACATCCGTACCTCGTACTGCATCCGCGGCTCCAGCGGAATGATCTTTACGCCCGGATACACCGGTACTGTCTCCGCATCGCCATGAATCAGCGTGATCCCGAGCCCCTCCTTCACCATGCGGATCATGTCCGTCCCCACCGGCACGGATACGGAGAGCTTGCGCGTAAAGCCGACCTTGCGGTACCGCTCCAGAAACGTCTCGTCGAACACAACATCATCGCAAAGCGACACAAAGTTCTCATTTTTCAGTTCTTCCAGATGAACCGACTCTCGCTCTGCAAGAGGATGACCTTCATACAGGACGGCCAACACCTCTTCCTTATAGAAAGGAATTGAGATCAGATCCTCATGCGACGAAGTCATGGTAGAAAGAAACGCGACCTCCACCCCTCCCGTACGCAGCTCCGTCTCGATATCGTCGCTCTTCTGATAATTGATCACATAGTCCGGATATTCTTTTTTGAAATCAATGATCAGCTCGATGATCTTTCCCTCTGCAGCAACCCGGATCACATCCGGCGACTTCTCTTCCGGATGCAGCTCCCGATAGCACTGCGCCTGGAGCATGGCGATTTTTTCGGCGTAGGGCAGAAAGAGCTTTCCATTGGCATTGAGCGTGAATCCGCGCCGGGTCCGGTCAAAGAGCGGCACTCCGAATTCCTCTTCCATCGACTGGATATGACGCACAAGAGAAGACTGTGAAACAAAGGTCTTTTCTGCTGCGGAATAAGAGCTTCCCAGCTTGGCCAGCGCAAGAAACTCCTGAATATTTTTTGTTTCCATCTCTTCGGCCGCCCTCCTCTCCGTTGTACTCTTTCCTTCAGTCTACATGTTTTTACAGGAAAAATCAATCACAGTACATCTCTTCCGCATTTCCGTGAAGCATCAGCTCTTTCTTCCGGGATATCCAGCGCCCGCACGAAGGCCGGACCGTCGGTCAGCCACTCCCTGCGCACCGGATAAGAGGTTCCGAAAATGATATGATCGGCGCCGAGCACCTTCACCGCGCATTCCAGCTGTTCTTTTCCCCACGGCTGCGCATGGGTCATTTCAAATTAAATGTGTTCTCTGAAGCGTGCTTCCGTCGCACCGCTGTCCGATTTAAAACGGCTGACATCCTCTGTTTTCTTTGCCTTCCGTGGGAACATCATGCTGGCAATCGCGAAGAAGCCCCCTCCGAGCATGGAATGAACCATCTTAATATGGGGGTATCTCACAAAGAAATCACTGAACACATCGCGCCCGACCGCCAGTCCCTGATCCACGCATCGTCCATAGGAACGTCTCACATTATTATAATCACAAAACGACTGATATTCCGCGGGAATCGGCGTATGATGCACGTAGACATTCATCTGAAGCTCATTGATTTTGGCAAAAAAGGCGGCAAATTTTTCATCGTCCAGATAGATTTTCCCATAATGCGCGCTGACCTGAACGGCCTTCATTCCCAGCTCATCGTGGCAGCGTTCCAGTTCAGCCAGGTTTTCCGGCGTTCCATACGGAGGGACCACCGCCAGCGGAATCATCCGACCACCGCTTTTCTGCGCATACTCATACATTCCGTCGTTGAACATCCGGCAAAAATCCAGACTCATCCATTCATGGCACCCCGGCACCTTCAGCACAGCCTTCTCCACACCCGCCAGATCCATGTCTGCCAGCTGCTTTTCCAGAATATAATCCCCCTGCACATAGTTCAGGTTCGGACTTCCCAGCGGCTTCTCCAGAACGACCTGTTTTTTCCCGTTTGTCCCCGGAATCTCCTCACACCGGCCGTACCAGCCAAACTCTGCCGGAACCTCCCCCAGAAGCTGTTCCATCAGAGTCTCATCCGTAAAAAGCTGTTCGGGAATCCAATATAAATTCGCATCAATCACCATCTCTGTCTCCTCCTTTTGGCTTGGCATTTTCCCCGCCTGTCAGTCATTGTATCATTCCCCGACAGGAGCCGTTCATTCATATTTCATGCCCGGTGTTGCAGATTTTGCATCAAAAAAGAGAGACATCCTCTCGGATATCTCTCAAGCTCTGGAAAATGTATCACTGCCGGCAACCGGGATCGAACCGGTACGAGTGTCGCCACCCGCAGGATTTTAAGTCCTGTGCGTCTGCCAGTTCCGCCATGCCGGCTCTCTGTTGGCACGCGTTTCCGCGGCAACCGTGAGTTTTATTATACCACATCGCGGACAAATTGCAAGATGCCAGAAATTTATTCTCTATGCCGATTCAATCAACCTGCGGTGGGTAACCTGGTCGTCCAAACAACATCACGCTTCATCTTTTCAGCTCCTGAAGGGCTTCTTCTACGTCAGAATAATGCTTCACACTGGGATCATGTGCGATACGCTCCGCTTCCAGCATGGCGGCAACCGTCTCCTTGTTCGGCCGATCAATTCGCACATCAAACGGGAAGCCACCGACGCGGAGCGACTGGCGAAGGAAAACATTGATCGCAGTAGTCAGGTTTATGCCCAGCTCCCCATACAGAGCTTCACACCGCTTCTTAATATCGCTGTCCATACGAACACTGAAATTTGTCGAATCAGCCATGTAAAGTCAGCTCCTTTCACATTTCATTGCATCTGCATTATACATCATCTGCAATGCAAATTCAACTCAGAAGATACAGATTTATTCTCTACGCCGATTCAATCACACAACCTGTTTCTTCGCATTTATTCCTTTCGATTCTTTGTCGTAACTGATTCCAACCAGCAAAAGATTCCCGTAATAATCCTTCAGATCCCCTTCATAACGATTGCTCCGACTCCGCAATGGCTTTCCCTACGGCGCCCCATTGCTCATTTCCCACAGCGTCTTCAAAGACCTCAGCCACCTCCAGATTCGGAATGAATGCCTCTCTCCTTTCTGAATCATAGGCCAGATAGCCTAAATGAACCAGAAGTGTCAGAACATCATTTTTATTTGCAAAAGAGGTTATGTCATTTTGGAATGTGCTGATTTTTATTCCTACCGATTCACCGCCTAACATACGGGTTATTGCCTCTTTCAACCCGTCAAAGTCCATACCAATATATTTCTTCAGGCTTTCAAAAGTTTCCGTCTGTGTCCAGTAATTCTGAATTTCTCCATTCTGAATCGCATTCATGACGGAATTCGGGCTGTATATGTGCCCCATCTGGCGAAACGAATAGCCATCGTACCAGGTTTTCATATCCTCATAGTCCATGGGATATCTCTCACACAGGCCTTTCACTTCCGCCTCCGTAAACCAACATACTCAGCCAGTCTTCCCGGACTCGTCATCGTATATTCCCGAAAATCTGTCAGAGCTGATTCTGTCCCATATTTTTTTATCGGCAGAATACCCGTCATATAGGCGGCCGCTATACTTTCGTCAGTCGCTGGTCCCCCTTTGAAGAGGCCTCTCAGCAGATCCACATAATCCTTTTGCAGACGTTTCTCATTCTTCGCCTCACGAAACAGTGCATCCCACTCATCAATGATAACAATAAAGCGGCCTGCCGCTTTTCTGGTCACCTCAGAAAGCGCATCCGGAAGATAGGTCTCTCCCATTTCCACGCAACCCGGAAAGGCCTCCTCCAGTTCCCGGATCACAGCCTGCTGCAAATCCTGCACGACATTTACACCTTTGTTTTTTGCTCGTGAAATAAACCAGGTGATATCCAGATAGACCACATTATATTGATTTAATCCCTTCTCAAATGAATCTCTTCGGGAAATCTCCCGTCCCTCAAACAATGTACGGGAATCACAGCTTCGGTCATAATAGGCACATAACATTTTCGCAGCAAAGGATTTCCCAAAACGCCGGGGACGGCTGAAACATGTCAGCTTAAGCGGTGTATCGATCGTATGATTTATATAATCAATCAGTCCGGTTTTATCCACATATATTCCGTTTGTAATCGTCTCAAAGCCCTTACATCCCGGATTCAAATATGTTCCCATCGCTTTCATCCCCCTTCCTTCGGAGAAAGATTTCAGAGATTCTTTTTTTGTCTCTCTGTTTGTCAAGTGAATTTCTCAGAGATTCTCCCACAGCACCATCGAGGACACCGGCGGCAGGCTGACAGTGACACGGGTGCCTTTGCTCTCGCAGTCAACACGCCCTACATTGTAGCCATCTTCGCCGGTGAGCATGACACGACGATACCGGCTCCCCGCCGAACATCCCATCACCGCGGTATCCACCGTCACTGTGCGCTCCCTCTGGTCGGTATTGACCAGAATCACCAGACGGTCTTCCTTCAGAAAACGCCCATAGGCCAGAAGACCCGACTCGCTGAGCAGCGGGACCACCGAACCGGTCCGCAGCGCCGGATGCCGATGATGCAGCCCAATGGCATATTTATAAAATTCAATGAGTTCCCAGTTCTCATGCCCCCAGGGGTAGGTACGGCGGCTGTCCGGGTCCGTCCAGCCGCAGACGCCGGTCTCATCACCATAATAGAGCGTCGGCGCACCAGGCCAGGTCATCTGCATCACCACAGCCTGCCGCAGAACGCCGTAACGGATGCCCTCTCCGGCGGCGGCAGACCCCCGGGATGCCACACGCCCGCACTGGTGATTGGTCCGGGTCAGAAAACGCGAGTGATCATGATTGTCCAGCTCGTTCATGGCGCCCAGAAGGGAACCGCCCGGGAAGGGGCGCATGTTCCGCCGCATGGAGGCAAAGAACACGTCGGAATTCCCCAGCAGGTCCTCCCGGAAGGTATCGCTGTGCTTGTCCATTCCGGTCAGGAACCAGGAGACCGGCTCCATGAACGCATCATAGTTCATCACCGTATCCCACTCGTCTCCGCCCAGCCACGGGGAGACATCACCGTAATGCTCCGCCAGGATCACGGCGTCCGGATTGGCTTTCTTCACCACGGCCCGGAATCTCTTCCAAAAACTGTGATTAAAAGCCTCGGAGTGTCCCAGATCGGCGGCCACATCCAGCCGCCAGCCATCCACACTGTACGGCGGCGAGACCCATTTCTTCGCGATGCGCAGGATCTCGTGCTGCAGGCGCTCGGAATTCTCGTAGTTCAGTTTGGGCAGCGTGTCCAGATCCCACCAGGATTCATAGGTTTTGGGACCGGTGAATTTAAAATACTCCCGGTACGGACTGTTCTCTGAGTGCCAGGCGCCGGGCACCTTCCCGTAAGCCTCGGAATTCCGATAGATCCCTTCCCGGTCCATCCAGCGATGGAAGGAACCGCAGTGATTAAACACCCCATCCAGGATGATCTTCATGCCCCGGCGATGCACTTCCCGGACAAATTCGGCGAAAAAGGCGTTGCTGGCTTCCAGATTGGCCGGCGTAGCGACACGCTGGCGATAGCGGGTCGCGCCCCGGTTCGAGGTCGCGCTGTCAGGAAGCAGATCCCCGCCGTCCTGTACAATCCGCGCCAGATGAGGGTCTACATAGTCATAATCCTGGCTGTCGTATTTGTGGTTCGACGGGGAGACAAAAATAGGATTCAGGTAAAGCACCTCCACCCCCAGATTCTGCAGATAGTCCAGCTTGTCCCAGATGCCCTGCAGGTCACCGCCATAGAAGCAGTTGACGTCCAGAGCCTCCGGACATTTATTCCAGTCTGTAACGCGGCGCACCGGCAGCCGGTTCAGATACAGGTATTCTCCGTCAAGAACACTGTTGGCCCGGTCTCCATTGCGGAAACGGTCCACAAAAATCTGATACATCACGGCACCCTGGAGCCATTCCGGCACTTCAAAACCGGGGCGGATGACAAAGTTGTCCCTCTCCTCCGGCTCCTGAACGACGCCTTTCTTGTTAAAAAAGACGCGGCGGGCCTGCTGCCGCTGCACGCCCGGATCCCATGCGCCTCCCAGCTCGATGATTTCAAAGCAGTAGGTATAGGTCTCTGTGACAGCGGGGATCTCAATCTCATAGAAGGTCAGCTTCCCCACCGTCTCCTTCCGCGACATTTCCCGGCAGATTTCGTTATGAATTAAACGAACTGACAGGAGCGAATCATCCTTCGCCGTCTGAAAGCGAAGGATGACCGGGTCTCCTTTGGCCGGCTGAGGCGGCTGCACGAAGGAGGCCGTCTCGTCGGCAAAAAGATATTTCTGATTCATGGTATCTCATTCCCTGTTCAAGTTTTCTGTATTCGCCTGAAACAAAGCTTCAAATTCTTCCTGACCGATCTTCTCCTTCTCAATCAGGAGTGCGGCGCTGGCGTGAAGCACATCCATGTGCTCACAGATGATGTCTTTCGCCTTCTGATAGCAGCTGTCGATGATCGCCTTGATCTCGCTGTCGATCAGGGAGGCCATCTGCTCGCTGTACCCCCGGGTGTGCCCCAGATCGCGGCCCAGGAAGACCTCTTCGTCCCCGCCATAATGGATCATGCCCACCTTGTCCGACATGCCGTACTTCATCACCATGTTGGTGGCGGTCTCTGTGGCCTGCTTGAGGTCCTGCGAAGCGGCGGTCGTGAGGTCGCCGAATATCAGCTCCTCCGCGATCCGGCCGCCCATGGAGACCATGATATCCTCCAGCATATGCTCTTTCGTCAGGAACATCTCATCCTTCTCCGGCAGCGGCATCGTATAGCCTGCTGCACCCAGTCCCGTAGGAATGATGGAAATCGTATGCACCGGTCCCACCTCGGGAAGCACATGGAAGAGAATCGCGTGACCGGACTCATGATACGCCGTGATACGCTTCTCTTTCGGGGAAATGATGCGGCTCTTCTTCTCCACGCCCAGACCAACCTTCACAAAAGAACGGTCGATGTCCTCCTGCGTCAGAAAGCTGCGGCCTTCCTTGGCCGCCAGAATCGCCGACTCATTCATCAGATTTTCCAGGTCCGCGCCCGAGAAACCGGCTGTGGTGCGGGCGATCCGCTCCAGATCCACATCCTCCGCCAGCGGCTTATCCTTGGAGTGAACCTGCAGGATCTCCTCCCGTCCCCGCACATCGGGACGCCCGATCATGATCTTCCGGTCGAAGCGGCCGGGACGCATGATGGCCGGATCGAGGATGTCCACCCGGTTCGTCGCCGCCAGCACGATGATGCCGGAATTGACGCCGAAGCCGTCCATCTCCACCAGAAGCTGATTCAGCGTCTGCTCTCTCTCATCGTGGCCGCCGCCCATGCCGGAACCGCGCTGACGCGCCACCGCATCGATCTCATCGATAAAAACAATGCAGGGGGCGTGCTTCTTGGCATCCTCAAACAGGTCGCGCACCCGGGAGGCGCCCACACCCACGAACATTTCCACAAAATCCGAGCCGGAAATACTGAAGAAGGGAACGCCGGCCTCCCCGGCGATGGCCTTCGCCATCAGCGTCTTCCCGGTTCCGGGCGGTCCCACCAGCAGCACGCCCTTGGGGATCCGTGCCCCCAGGCGGTTGTATTTCTCCGGGTCTTTCAGGAAATCGACGATCTCCTCGAGATCCTCTTTCTCCTCGCGCAGACCGGCCACCTTGTCGAAATTGGTGTCATTTCCGGTCACCATGGTCGCGCGGCTCTTGCCAAAGTTCATCATCCTGCTGTTGCTGCCACCCTGTCCATTGCTGCGCATCACCATGACGAGAACCACCACGATGACGACCCCCAGCAGGAGATAGAGCATCACCGTGCTGGTATCCATCCCGCTGGATACGTCCGACAGCGAGTAGGCCATCCCCAGACGATCCAGTTCCTCCTCGACATCCTTGACGTCGGACACATACACCTGCAGGCTGTCGCCGGAGGAAAGCGTGTACACGACAGATCCTGTCGGCACCTCTGCATTCTGTGTGATTGTCACGCCGGTGACAGTTCCCTCCTCCAGAGCCGACTCAAAGTCCTGATACGTTGCCATGCCGGTGCTGTTACTGCTGAAAACACTTCCGCTGAAATAATAAAACAGCAGAATGCAGACCAGAAACGCCAGATAAATGGCGATGGTTGAATTTCTGTTTTGATTCAATGATCCGGTTCTCCTTATTTACTTCCTGATATTCTCCGGCTCGATGACACCGATATAGGGAAGGTTGCGGTAGTGCTGGTTATAATCCATGCCGCATCCCACCACGAACAGATCTTCGATCTGGAAACCGACATAATCGACTGTCACCTCATGGTGAACACGGCGGGACGGCTTGTCCAGCAGCGTGCAGAGCTTCATACTGGCCGGCTTGCGCGCCCCCAGCAGCTCCAGAAGATAGGCCATCGTGTTGCCGGAGTCAATGATATCCTCGATAATCATCACATCCCGTCCCTCGATGGGTTCATCCAGATCCTTCACCAGACGCACAATGCCCTTGGACACCGTGCCGGAACCGTAACTGGAACAGCTCATGAAATCCATCGTCACCGGAATCGTCAGGCGGCGCGCCAGTTCACTCATGAAGAAGACGCTGCCCTTGAGGATACACAGGAGATGCAATTCCTTCCCCTGATAGTCACGACTGATCTGGGCCGCCACCTCATCAATGCGGCGATTCACTTCCATCTCAGGTATCAAAATACGAATCTTGTCCCTCATGTCCGCCTCCTGTACGTATCTTTCCCTTTTTTCTGCTGCTCATACGAAATCGCCGCCGCAGGTCCTCTGCCGGTTCGCGGAGCCGTCTGCGCGGTTCGCACGTCTTACGTGCCCTCCGGCACAGAGATCTGCAGGATCGTCCGCGTCTCCGGCGTCACCTGACAGGCTGCGCTCATACGGTATCCCACGATCCACAGGATCTGTTCTCCGTCTGCCAGCAGCCAGAGGGAATCTCTTCTCTCTGCCGGAATCTTCGCATCGATCATGTAGGATTTCACGGTCTTCTTTCCCACACCCTTCAGTTCAATGACATCCCCGGGTCTGCGATGGCGAAAGAAAACATCTCCGCTGATTTTATCACAATCAAACCATTTCGTATACCTTTTTTCCGGAATTTTTTCTCCGTCTGTCCTAGGAAATGTCACAAATTCCGCCTGCGGAGGCGCGGAGGATCCCTCTGTTTTTTTGTTTTCTGCGTCAAGAGTCCCGAAGATCAGATCCCGGTAACCTCTGCGAACAATAACGCCGCCAGGCAGAAAGATCTGTCTCCCCACCGGTCCCTCCCGCAGATCCCGCACGGCCGTCACATGGCGGGCGGTGAGATTCCGGCTGCTTCCGGTAACCCGCGCCATGACCCGCAGAAGGATCCGTCCTTCCAGAGCCTCCGGGAGCGCCGCCAGTTCCGCCGCGGGAAGAAAAATCCTGCGATCTGTCGCGGCTCCCGCTTCTTCCGCCGGTTTTTCCTCCTGCCGGTCTGTCCCCCCGCCGCAGGCGGCCAGCCACCTCTCTGCTTCCTGTTCCAGATACGCATCCAACTCCTGCGCCTGCACGGCCAGACGCCCGATGTGTTCCACACTGCGCGGATTCACCTGCTCCGTCAGCCAGGGGATCAGGTGATGGCGGATCCGATTTCTGGTATAGTCATCCTCCCGGTTCGTCGCATCCTCCCGCCAGCATTGCCCCCGCTCCGCCAGCCAGGCCTCGATCTGAGCCCGGCGCAGAGGGAGAAGCGGGCGAATAAAGTCCTCCTGTTCCGGCGGCATGCCTCCCAGTCCCCGGATCCCGGTGCCCCGGCACAGATTCATCAGCACCGTCTCCGCCTGGTCGTCCTGATGATGCGCGACGGCAATGCGGACCCGTCGCCCCGGTTCTTCTTCGCGCAGCCGGGCCGCTTCCTCCCGCAGATCCCGGGTACGGACGACCCGCCCCGCCTCTTCCAGCGAGATCTTCCGGCGCTCTGCCAGAGCGCCTCACAGAAGGCGGCATCTCCGTCGGCTTCCTCCCCGCGGATGCCATGATGAACATGAACCGCCGACAGACCGAAGGAGAATTTCTCCCTCAGTGCATACAGACAAAGCAGCAGGCAGACCGAGTCGGCGCCGCCGCTCACGGCCGCGATGACATGATCTCCCTGCTGTATCAGATCTTCCTGTCGTATCCATTTTTCTACTTTCTGTGGGATGTCCATACCATCCTCCGGATTCTTCCGTCTGTCATGCGCCCCTTCTCTTCACGACCCTTTGGCCCTTCCGATACCACGCATCGCACCGTCTTTTCACAGCCTTTTGACTCTGGTATCATAGCAAATTTCTTTGAATCATGCAACCGTCCTGACCGAACGAAGTTCTACTCTTCTGTTCTTTTCTGAAAGCTCGCCACGATGACCGTCAGATCGTCCCGGGGCGGTTCGCTTCCCCGCGCCAGCGCCAGCAGAGCATCCGCAACGTCCTGCGGCTGGGACGGCGACATCCGCGCCAGCACAGCCGTAAGAAATTCCTCCTTGTCCTCTCCGGGGAAGGCTTCCAGAACGCCGTCCGTGAGAAGAACCACCGCGGTGTCCCCCGAAAATTTCGTAGACACCGTCTCCTCCGCGGCAGTTTCCGCCCATCCGATCGGGGACTGACCCGATTCCAGAAAGCGGATTCCTTCCTTCTGCCAGAGAATGGTGGGCGGAGTGCCCCGTTTCAGGCTCTCCATCGCCCCTGTATACAGGTCGATCCGGTGAAGATCCAGCGTGGCTGGCCTCTGTTCCCCCTGACGAAGCACCAGAGCCGTATTAATCATGCGGGCCGACGTCCCCAGAGAGATCCCCGCTTCCATCAGATGTTCGCACAACTCTACAACCTGATCGCTCTCCGCCCAGGCCTGTCGTCCAGATCCCATTCCATCCGAGAGACAGAGCGTCACCTTCCCATCCGGCAGGCAGAGCGCGGAAAAATTATCGCCGGAGATCTCGCTGCCAGCCGCCGGACAGCGGGCGATCCCGGCTTCGAACTCATAGACCGGCGCCTCCTCCAGTTCCAGACTGCACTGTTCCCCGTGAACGATCGTGCGGCTTCCATCCACCGGGCGAAGCTCCCGTCCCACCACACGCCCCACGGCGGCCGCCACCGAGCGGGCCGGAACGCACCGGCGTCCCCGGGCCTGGATCTGCAACATCATCCCCAGGCGGCCATTTTCCTGCTCCCAGACCATTCCGCGTCGATATTCCAGATGAAGCCCCCGACAGACCTCTGCCAGTTTCCGGTTCCAGCGATCGGTCACATCGGTCGGCTTGTCCAGGGAATCCGCCATGCGCAGCAGAAACTGTTCCAGCTCCAGAAGTTCCTCCCCTGCCACCTGACGGCTTTCCAGATAGCGGCGTTTCCAGTCCGTCTGACACTGGCTGCGCTCCATCTCGTGATTCAGGCGCTCTATGTAGGTCCCGGATTCACGGCAGGTCTCTGCGAACAGCTGCGGCATGTCCTCCCGGTGCACAGCCCCGTTTTTTCGATACACTGCTGTCAGATACTGCAGATAATAGGCGTCCTTCTGGATCGCCAGCTGGCTGACACGGCATCGGCCGCACGTTCCGCACACCTGCTCCGCCGTACTGGTCAGGGCGGCGGCGGCCTCCTCCCGGCTCATCCGCGCATAACTCTTCTCCAGATCATCCCGGAAAGAATAGGAGAGATGATGAAGGCAGCGGGACACTTCACGCATTCTCTGGGTCAGACCGACTTCACG
Source organism: Lachnospiraceae bacterium (assembly GCA_021202715.1). GTDB lineage: Bacteria > Bacillota > Clostridia > Lachnospirales > Lachnospiraceae > UBA3305. Next base: position 431 of record JAJQCL010000171.1, on the reverse strand, counting down.
CATCCGATGACGCCAGGCAAGACTGCGCCGCCACCGTCTCTGTCGTCCGACACCCCACATACGCCCTGCTGCTCCTCCGATACAAACCGCCAGCACCAGTCCCGGCAGCATATTCCAATCCAACATATTGATCCTCCATTCACGCGTCTCACAATCCGACTGCACCCGAACAGTATACAAAAAAGAACCCGCAGATTTTGCTGAAATCTGCAGGCTCTCTGTAAATATTTCTCTTTCTTTTTCGACATGGATCAATCGTCGCTTGGCTTGACGACGGTTTCGTCCTCTCCCACCAGCCCCAGGCGCTCGCGGGCGATCTTCTCAATATACTCCCGGGTCTGAACATATGCCTTGGATTCAGCCAGTTCAGATTCGCGTTCTTCCTCCGCCTCCAGCTCCTCCTGAAGAGCTGCCACCTGATTCTCATATCC
>JAJQCL010000240.1 GCA_021202715.1 Lachnospiraceae bacterium | reverse complement strand
CTTCCGGTCTCCACGATATCCACGATGACCTCGGACAGACCGACGATGGGAGCCAGCTCCACGGAGCCGTGCAGCTTGATGATCTCCACGGTCTGATGCTTTTTATTGTAAAAATAATCCTTGGCGATGACCGGATATTTCGTCGCCACGCGGATCAGCTCATGATGCTTCAGCAGCTCGGCCGCCTCCGCCGGACCGGCCACGCACATCCGGCACTTGCCCACGCCCAAATCCAACACCTCATAGAGTTTCCGGTTCTCCTCCAGGATGGTATCACGCCCCACCACGCCCATGTCAGCGGCGCCGTACTCGACGTAGGTGGGGACGTCGGAGGGCTTGGAGAGGAAAAATCTCAGTTTCAGATCTTCATTCGTGAAGATCAGCTTGCGGGTCTTCGGATCTTCCATCTCCTCACAGGTGATGCCGATCTCATTCAGGAAGCCCATCGTCGTCTTCGCCAGCCGCCCCTTGGCCAGGGCTATGGTAATATAATTCATTGCTCTCCTCCCATCGCGCGCTGACGCAAAGCGGCTGCATCGTGCAGGCCGGGCACAGCTTTCTCCGTATGGCTTCCGCCCGGACTGATATATAGAATGCATGTGATCTGGTTCTCCCGGGCATATTCAAACAAATGCGCCTCATCCTGCCCCTCCTTCTTCACCAGATGAACCGGGATGGACTGCGCCCGGTATCCGGCAGCTGCCACGACCGCCTCCTGGTACCGGTTCTCCGCATACAGGAGCAGGACCCCGGCAGGACGTCCCGGCAAATCGATCTTCTGCCGCATCATGGCCTGCATCAGGGTGTCAATGTTGATCCCAAAGCCCACCGAAGGAGCATCCTTGCCAAACTGCCCCATCAGGTTGTCATAGCGGCCGCCGACCACGATACAGTCTCCGGTCCCATAGGTGTATCCTTTGAAAATAATACCGGTATAATAGTTATGATTTCCCAACATACCCAGATCAAAGGTGATATACGCGCTCATGCCCCAGACATCCATGCAATGATAAAGCGCCTCAAGCCGGTCAACCGCTTTCAAAGACATTTCGTTCTCTCCGGCCAGACGACGCGCCTGCTTCAGGGTCTCCTCCGGGTCTCCGAACATCTGCGGCAGCTGGGTCAGCACCTCCGCCACCTCGCCGGAGATCTGATGCTTTTCCAGCAGCTCCTCCAGACCGAAACGGTTTTTATTCTCGATGCAGGCCCGCAGTTCATTCCGCACGTCATCCGAAATGCCCGATCCCTGCAGGATGCCGTCAAAATAGCGCACGTCTCCGACTTCAATCTGAAAACGGGACAGGCCAAGCTGCCGCAGGACGTCGATCACCAAGGCCAGCACTTCGGCGTTGGCCTCCACCGAGGACTCGCCGACCAGCTCCACCCCGGCCTGCATACTCTCCTTGAGCTGTCCCCGCAGGCTGCGGTTATTGACATACGTATTTCCCAGATAGCTGAGACGCACCGGCATCGTCTCGTCGGGGAAATATTTGGCGGCGCACCGGGCGATGGCCGGCGTAAAATCAGGCCGCAGCACCAGCGTCTCCCCATCACGGTCGAAGAGCTTGTACATATCCCGGGAAGCCACGCTCCCCCGCTCCGCGTTAAAAATATCAAAATACTCGAACACCGGCGTCTGAATCTCCTGGTATCCGTACAGCGCAAAGAGGGAGCGCACCCTGTCACAAATGGCCTGCTTGCGGGCACACTCCTGATTATAATAATCACGCACTCCCTCGGGCGTGTGCAGTAGCTGAATCATAAATCCGTCTTCCTCCTGTGCGTCAGCGTTGGTTCCCGCCGCGTACTTTAGCACGCTGACGTATTATCTCGATAGTAAAAGAAATTGTAACCTGCTAAATTATAGCAAAATCTTCTCTGTTGTCAATCTCTTTCTGCCAGATCGCGCTGCAGCGCCTCAAGAAAATGCAGCGGCAGTCCCCGAACGCCGTGCACCGGATAGCTGTTGTTCAGCTCTGCATACGTAAAACTCTTTCGTCCGCCCCCGGCCGCGCGATTCCAGAAGATCTCCAGCTCACGCAGAGGAACATAAAAACACTCATCCCGATGTGTCAGATAAAGCAGAATAAAGGCCACGCCCCCCTGTTCCTCGAAATCCTTCATGAAACGGATCTGATGCTCATGAATATTCTGCAGAGGAATCGTGTCCGCGGCGCATTCCTTGGCGTCAAAGCACACGGGAACGCCCTGTACGACACCGATGTAATCCACCGTACTCTTCTGATCGAAATACGCCAGCGTGATGTGTCGGCTTTCCTTATCGATGTCAATGGGCTTGATCGGTGTGGGGATCTTCTGAATCAGCGCCAGATGCTTCTCCCTGTATCGCTCCAGGGAATAATTGATCATTTCCTCCAGCGTCGAGCCGCGCAGTCCGCGGTTATTCCAGGTCGCCATGCATGACTCCTTACTTCGGTGCGCGGAGGGAAAGCTCCCTCAGACAGCGCTGAAAATGCGGCGGCAGAGGAGCTGTCACTGTCCGGCCGCCCAGCGTCGGCAGACCGGATACCTCCTCCGGAAAGATCAGCTTCCAGGAGTGCAGAAGCTGGTGGCGCAGGGAGAAACGCTGCCGGACGGTCCGGTTGACCGCCTCGTCGCCGTATTTGCCATCCCCCAGCACCGGATGCCCCAGAGAGGCCAGATGAGCGCGGATCTGGTGCGTCTTGCCGGTGATCAGATGAACTTCCAGGAGAGTAAAATCCTCCGCCGATCCCAGCGGTCGATATTCTGTCTCAATGGGATCCCCGGGCGGTTCCGCTGTCACGGTCACCGTATTGGTGCGCTCCTCTTTTGTCAGGTAGCCGGACACCCGGGAGGGATGCGCCACCGTACCGGCCACCAGACACAGATAACGCTTGTCCACAGCCCGCGCCCGGAACAGAGCCGACAGCTCCCGCAGGCCGCGGCTGGTCTTCCCGGCAGCGAGAACCCCGCTGGTATTGCGGTCCAGCCGGTTGCAGACACCGGGCCGGAAGGTCCGCAGAGCCTCCTCCGTCAGGCTCCCTTCCTCCAGCAGATAAGCGATCAGGTGTTCACAGACTGATACATCGCCCGGCGCCGCCTTCTGGGAGAGCATCCCTGCCGGTTTATTTACGAACAGCACATCCTCATCCTCATAGAGGATGCGCAGCGCAGCGCCCCGGGCGGCCGGTTCCCGGCCGCAGGTCGGCGCGTTCCCGAGAAATTTCCCGATGGTCTCCTCTGCCAGAAACAGGGTGATTTGATCTCCGGCCGCGAGCTTCTCTGTACCGTCCGCTTTCTTTCCATTTAATGTAATATTTTTCTTCCGCAGCATCTTGTAAAGGAAGCCCCGCGGGGCTTCCTTCAGGTATCTGTTCAGATACTTATCCAGACGCTGGCCGGACTCATAGTCCTGTACTGTCAGCTGACGCATATGTACCTCCCGGGCGCGTTTCCTTAGAGACAGATGGAAATGAGCGCATCCTTGGCGCGCCGGACCTTCTTCCTGGAGGGCTCGTCCGCCGGAACATTCATCTCGGTGATTCGCTGCAGGAATTCATCCCAGTCCCGGTATACCATGATCCGCATGGGGATGCCGCGCCGCTTCATCAGATCGTTGACGGTGATTGTGATCCGGTCGCGGGTGTCCTTTTTCTCTGATTGGAATCCTGCGATGCCTCCCTGATAGACCACCGCGAAATCCATGGAGGCCCGTTCTCCCTTCTCATCGACGACAACCAGATCCGCCAGAAGCATCTCCGCTTCTTCGAACGCCCGCAGCGCGGCATATTGTTCCGGTGTTCCGGACTTGTAGGAGGCTACCGCCACATACGAGACCAGATAGTTGGCAAAGGGAATCACGCACAGCATGGCCGGGATCATCAGAAGATTCAGTTTTGTTCCCCAGACGGCCAGCCCGATCAGAGTCAGTATGACAACGAGCACGCCCCACAGCAGTGCCATCCGCAGCTGCTGCTTCTTTCTGCCGCTCAGATAACCGTAGGTTCCTTTTTCCATGTTTTTCGCTTCCTTTAGCCCAAATAGGTAAGTACGGCAGTCTGCGCCGGGGTCTCCGGTGTGATCGTCAAAGTGTTCCCCTCGTAGCGCACGATGTTCCCCTCCACCAGTTTCAGGTAATCCTCCAGTGTCCCGATGACCGGATAACCGAAGGTCTCGCTGCGATAGTGCATGGGAACCACGATCCGTGGCTGCATCTGCCGCATCAGCGCCGCGATTCCGTCCGGTTCCATGGTAAAATGTCCCCCCACAGGCACCAGCGCCGCATCCAGCTTGCCGATCGCCTCCAGCTGCTCCTTCCCCAGAGGACAGCCGATATCACCGAAATGAGCGACCCGCAGTGTTCCGTTGTCAAATACATGGATCAGGTTCATGCCCCGTTTGCGGCCGCAGTCGTCATCATGCGGGCAGGCCACCTTCGTCACCGTGAAGGGACTCTCCTTCTGCTCATCCACCAGCGTGACCGATGCGCGGCTGTTATGATCCGCATGGGTATGACTGCAGATCACCTCATTGGCTGTCTCCCGGACCTGCGGGAAACCCGGCACCGTATCGTCACTGTAGGGATCCACCACTACGGAATACTCTCCGCAGGAGATCTTAAAGCAGGAATATCCCCGCCAG
>JAJQCL010000065.1 GCA_021202715.1 Lachnospiraceae bacterium | reverse complement strand
ACTTCTATGAGAGTTTGATCATTTTTTATGAATCAAATTATATAGATTGGCCGCGAGTTCGGCAGCGGAGGAAAGCTCGTTGGTCAGAAGCTGGCGGAGCGTCTGAACATCAAGTGCTATGACAAAGAACTCCTGTCTATCGCATCCAAAGAGAGCGGGCTGTGCGCCGAAGTCTTCGAGACACATGACGAGAAGCCGATCAACAGCTTTTTCTATTCTCTGGTCATGGATGGCGGCATGGGCGCCAAAGGATTTCACAGCGGGTATACGGAGATGCCGCTGAATCAGAAAGTCTTCCTGGCCCAGTTCGAGTCCATCCAGAACATCGCACGCGCAGAATCCTGCATCATCGTAGGGCGGTGCGCCGACTATGCGCTGGAGTCTTTCGAGAATGTCACGAATGTCTTTATTTGTGGAGATCTGGAGGACAAGGTCGTACGGGTCTCCGAGCTCTACCAGATCTCCAAAGAAAAGGCGCTGGATCTGATCACGAAGACGGATAAGAAGCGCGCCAATTATTATAATTACTATTCCAACCGCAAATGGGGCGTTGCCAGCACCTATGACATCTCGCTGAACAGTACACGTCTGGGGATTGACGGCTGCGCGGAGATCATCCTTCAGTTTCTGGATCTGAGACGCCAGAGAAAGAGTTCAGGCAAATAAATCCGTCCGGGGAGAGGAGGGCGGCCTTATTCCACGGTGACGGATTTTGCCAGATTTCTGGGTTTATCCATATCATAGCCTCTGGCATAGGCCGTATAATAGGCCAGCAGCTGCAGGATCACGGCACAGGGGAAAGCAGCAAAGAAGCCATCCTCCACAGGAACTTCCAGGTGTACATCACACACCTCGTCGGAGACAGACGCTCCCTTTTTTGTAATCAGGATCACGTAGGCATCCCGGGCCCGCACTTCCCGCACATTGGAGATGGTTTTGCTAAACACTTTGTCCTGCGTAGCCAGCGCAATCACCGGAACATCCTTCTCAATCAGAGCAATGGTTCCATGCTTTAATTCCCCGGCGGCGTAGGCTTCCGCATGAATGTAGGAGATCTCTTTGAGTTTAAGAGCCCCCTCCAGAGAAAACGCGTAATCCAGGCCGCGGCCGATAAAGAAAGCATTTTCAGAGAAGGCGATCCGCTCCGCCTGGATGCGTACCTGATCAGGAATGACATCCAGCATTTCCTGAATACTATCTGCTGAAGCGACCAGATGCTCCGTAAAGGCGCGGATCTCCTCCTCAGAGGTCAGCCTGCGCGCAACCATCATCCGACCAGTCAGAAGATAAAGAACCGCCAGCTGGACCATATATGCCTTGGTGCTGGCCACCGCGATCTCAGGGCCTGCATGTGTGTAGATCACATAGTCGCTCTCCCGGGCAATGGAGGAACCCTTTACATTGACAATGGAGATGATCGGTGCACCGCATTCCCTGGCCAGACGAAGCGCTGCCAGCGTATCGATGGTTTCTCCCGACTGCGAGATGACAATGACCAGCGTGTCGGAATCGATCATGGGCGTATCATAACGGAACTCGGAGGCAATCGATACCGTGACAGGGATCCGTACCTTCTGCTCCAGGATCGCGCGGCCTACCATGCCGGCGTACATCGCCGTTCCGCAGGCAATGATCTGAACCTGTCGGCAGCCGGAGAGGAGCGAATCCGGAATCTTTTCCGCTTCAAAGCAGGGAATGCCGTCACGCAGGCGCGGCTGCACGGTCTTTCGAAATGCTTCCGGCTGTTCAAAGATCTCCTTCAGCATGAAATGCGGATAACCATTCTTCTGCGCCGCCTCTACATCCCAGGAAACGGAGAGGAGTTCCGGCTCAACCGTGTTGCCTTCCGGATCCTCCAGGCAGATTGAGCGATCACGCAGCATCAGAATATGATATTCCGGTACCACAAAATACGTTTTCGTGTAGGGAATCAGAGCTGTTACGTCGGAGGCAATGAACGATCCCTGCTCTGTAGCCGCCGCGACCATCGGGCTGACATTGCGGACCGCGAAGATCGTCCCGGGAATGTCTGAAAACAGGATGCAGAAAGCGAAGGAACCTTCAATGATGTTCAGCGCACGGCGGATGGCCTGACGCGGATCATTGGTCCTGTCATAATAATAATTGATCAGCTGAGCAGCGACCTCCGTATCCGTCTCGGAAGTGGCCAGCCCTTCAAATCCATACTGTTTCTGGATGGTGTGATAGTTCTCGATGATGCCGTTATGAAGAAGAATGACCCGTCCCACCTGATGCGGATGCGCATTGGCCTCCGTAACGCCGCCGTGCTTCGCCCAGCGGGTATGACCAATCCCGCAGTGGGAGCTGACCGCCTCCCTGCATAATTCCTTCAGTCTCGACACCTGACCCACCGTTTTTCTCAGATACAGGTTCCCCTCGTCGGTCAGCAGCGCAAGTCCCGCGCTGTCATAACCACGATATTCCAACTGGGAAAGTCCGAGCAGAATGATGTCCCGGGCCTGAAGAGGCCCGGTATAACCGATGATTCCACACATACTAGATAAACTCCTTTATTCATCTCGAAAAAGAGCGCACAAGAAAACGGTCGATGAAATCCTGATTTCTCGTCCTGTTTTTTTTGTATTCCGGTTCCGCAAAACTTTGTTCTGTTCGTTACCGACAGGTTTCTTTTGCAGACTCATGGCCGGTACCATGAAAGGGCATCCGCCGAATTTTCGATCACCCTTTACCTCGTCGACCGTGTGTAAAACTCTTTCCGTACCACAGGGTGCCTGGCGCTATGTACCGTATTTACAGGAGTTCGCGGCATTCTGAAACCGTCTGACAGGGCAGCAACCCCGCGAAGGATCCTGAGATACAATGGAAATATTGTAATACGGACAGTTTGAAATGTCAAGGAGCGGAGTTATAACTATTCGCAAAAGTCAACTTTAACGAAAAGTTATTGACAAAATCAGAGGATAAGCGTATAATCTGTCACAACGTTTGTGGAAGGAAACTTATTCTATGAAACTACAGCGTCTGTACAGCTACGTCCGCCGTGCGGTGGACGATTATCATATGATCGAACCAAACGACGTCATCGCCGTTGGCCTATCCGGCGGCAAGGACAGCCTGGCTCTGCTGTATGCCCTTCATGGTCTGCAGCGTTTTTATCCCGCGCATTTTGACCTGCAGGCGATTTTTGTGGATCTTGGGTATGAATCCTCGGCTGAAGGCATAAAACCCGTTCAGAGGCTTTGCAGCGAGCTCTCAGTCCCTTTCACGATCGTCCATACATCGATTCGCCAGATTGTTTTTGGTGAACATCCGGAATCCGCCAGTCCCTGTTCTCTGTGTGCCAGGCTGCGCAAGGGAGCCCTCAATGAGGAAGCTCTGAAGCTCGGCTGCAATAAAATTGCTTACGGACATCATCGGGATGACATGGTAGAAACCATGATGATGTCCATCATATATGATGGACGGTTTTACGCGTTTACGCCGGTCACTCATCTGGAGCGAACCGGTCTGACCGTCATCCGGCCACTGATGTATGTTCCTGAAGCGGACCTGATTGGTTTCCGCAATCGGTATCAACTACCCGTCTATAAAAATCCCTGTCCTGCTGATGATTCTACACGACGCGCCTATGTCAAAGAATTATTGGCTCAGATCAATCATGAAAACCCCGGCGCCTCGGAACGTATGTTCCATGCGTTGACAAAGGGACATATCGGGGACTGGCCGGAAAGAAACCGGTAGAAAGCATTGAAATCCGGCAAAATGAGATTCTCAGGATCTATTAAAAACTGGCTCAAAAGGATTTATTCGGAATCACAAGGAACCGCTTCCAAAGGAGCTACCCGAAATGGGCTTGAATCTGCAAAATAGGAGTCAAACAAAATGAGTACGCATTCTTACCACGAACAATTAGATATCAGTAACACACGCAAGCTGCGGGAGCTCATCCAGGGACTTCCGCCCTTTGTCAGCACATTTTTCCGGGGCATCGAGCCGACCACCTCATCACGCACCCGCATCGCCTATGCCTATGATCTGCACGTGTTTTTTGATTATCTTCTCTCCCATCACACCCATTTTCAGGGAAGAGAGATGAAAGCGCTTCATGTCGAGGATCTTGATGAGGTTCGGGCCGTAGATCTGGAGGAATATATGGAATACCTCCGCTTCTATCAGGGAGCCGATGAGAATGCTCCCGAACGAATCAATCAGGAACGGGGCATCATGCGCAAGATGTCTTCCCTGAAAACCTTCTATAACTATTTCTTCCGCAAAGAAATGATTCACACGAACGCGCCTGCACTGATCGCTCTTCCCAAACTGCACGAGAAAGAGATCGTCCGTCTGGATGTGGACGAAGTGGCTCTGCTTCTGGACGAGGTAGAGTCCGGCGAAAAACTGACGAAGCGCCAGATGCAATACCATGAGAAGACAAAAGTTCGCGATCTGGCCCTGATGACACTGATGCTGGGGACAGGCATCCGGGTCTCCGAATGCATCGGCCTGAATCTGGATGACGTGGACTTTAAGAATGCAGGCATCCACATTCACCGCAAGGGAGGCAAGGAAGTCATCGTCTACTTCGGGGACGAGGTGGAGGAGGCGCTGCGGCTTTACGCAGAGGAACGCAGAAAGATCACGCCCGTCGAAGGTCATGAGGAGGCCTTCTTCCTGTC
>JAJQCL010000134.1 GCA_021202715.1 Lachnospiraceae bacterium | reverse complement strand
ATATCTGACTCCGGAAATCATAGTGGATGAGGCGGGGCATACGGTTATCCATGTCCATGTGCCTCCGAGTGCAGAGGTGCATAGCTATAAAAGGGTTATTTATGATCGCATTGATGACGCTGATGTGAAGGTTACAGCTACCGCAGCGATTGCACAGATGTATATCCGCAAGCAGAATATATTTACGGAAAAGAAGATATTTCCATATGCAAAGATGGATGATTTACGTTTAGATCTGCTGCCAAGGGTTCGTCAGATGGCGGTAAATCATGCCGGGGGGTCACATCCGTGGAAGGACATGAGTGATGATGAACTTCTGAAAAGTGCAGGACTTTATGGTACGGACAGAGCGACAGGTGAAAGCGGTTATAACCTGGCGGCCATGATGCTTCTTGGAAAGGATGACGTGATCCTTGATGTTTGCCCGGCTTATCTTACGGATGCGCTGCTGCGCAGAGTAAATATAGATCGCTATGACGACCGGGAAATTGTCAGGACAAATTTGATTGAAAGCTATGATCAGCTCATGGAATTTGCCAGAAAGCATTTGCTGGATAAGTTTTTCCTGGAAGACGATGCAAGGGTCAGTCTGAGAAATATTCTGGCGAGGGAAATGATCAGTAATGTTCTGATGCACAGAGAATTTACCAGCTCCTATATGGCAAAATTTGTCATAGAGAAAGACCGGATGTATGTAGAGAATGCAAGCCGTGCAGTAAAAGATGGATATATTACGCCGGATAATCTGGAACCGAACCCGAAAAATCCGATCATCGCCTCATTTTTCCGCGCGATTGGTTTTGCGGATACACTCGGCTCCGGGACAAGAAAACTTTTTAAATACAGTAAATACTATTCCGGACATGATCCGGAGTTTAAAGAGGGTGATGTATTTCGTATTATCGTGCCGTTGGATGATGAATATTCATTTGACTATAATTTGGGAAATACAGGCGCCGATAAAATGCCGGTAACCGCCGATAAGGTAGCAGAAGACGCCGAAATTGGCACCAATGGCACCAAAAATGGCACTAATGGCACTAAAACTGGCACTAATGGCACCAAAGTTGGCACCAATCAGGAAGAGAAAATGATATTAGAAATGATTCGTGCGGATGGTTCTGTGACACAAAGAAAAATAGAACAGGAAACACATATTTCACTTCGGAGTATAAAAAGAATTATGACAAGATTGCAAACAGAAGGGAGAATTGCGCGGATTGGAAGTCGTCGTTCAGGAAAATGGCAGGTGATCGAGTAGAAGCGGCGTTGCGGCTTCGGGTGTATCATCAATTTTCATCTTGGCGAAAATAGTTTCCGCTGAAATTTGTCTCCTCCTTTTAGTTGAATTGTGCGGCGTGTCGTGGTAATCTTAACATAAATCATGTTTTCTGAGATGGAGCGGCAGGAGGTGACCGCGGATGGGATACTATCTGAATCCGGATGATGTCATCGACATTTACAGGCGAGAGTCGTCGAAACCCTATTTTGTTGATAAAACGGAGATGTTAAAGGAACTGATCCCGCTTGTCGAACAGCAGGGCAGTTATCTTGCGGTCACAAGGCCGCGGAGATTCGGGAAATCGGTAATGGCCGCGATGATCGGCGCTTTCTTCGGAAAGGGAGCAGACAGTACGAACGTGTTTTCACAGCTCAAAATTGCCGGGGAACCGAATTTCAAGAAGCATCTGAATCAGCATAACCTGATTTACATTGATTTTAGTCGGGATGTATTTGAATGTGAATCGTATCATGAATATATTGGAACCATCAAGAAGAGGCTGTTCCATGACTTGAGGGAGGCTTATCCTGAGGCGAAGATTCACGAGGAGGATTCTCTGGGTGCGGCCCTGCGCATCGTATCGCTGACATATAAAAATGAAAAATTCCTGCTGATTTTTGATGAATGGGATTATGTATTTCACAGAGATTATTTTACGGAAACGGACCGCGGAAAGTTTACGGCTTTTCTGGGAGATCTGACGAAAGGCAGAGCCTATGTGGAGCTTGCTTATCTGACGGGGGTTCTTCCGATTAAGAAATATTCCGCCAGTGACACGATGAATCATTTTGATGAATATAACATGGCGAACAGCGACATATATGACAAATATTTTGGCTTTACAAATGAGGAAGTGGATGAGCTGTACCAGCGTTATCTGCAAAACTGTGCCACGCCGGAATTGTCCAGACAGGATCTGACGGACTGGTATGACGGATACCAGAGGGAAAACGGCGACAGCCTGTACAATCCGAATTCGGTGGTGCGTGCGCTGACGCGGAACAGGATTAAGAATTACTGGGCGAAAGCCGGTGAGTACGACGAACTAAAGACGTATGTGCTGAATGATATCGACGGTGTCCGGGAGTCTGTGATGCTGCTTGTGGCTGGCGAATCCGTAAAGGCAGATTTATCCGAATACGCCTCGACAGCTACGGAGTTAAAATACAGAGACGAGATCCTGTCCGTCATGACGGTGTACGGATATCTGAATTATTACAATGGTTTTATGCGGATCCCGAACAAAGAAATCGCTCAGATGATGGCATTATTATTGAGTTGAAAGTAGATGATTCACCGGAAAACGCGCTGAGACAGATCAAAGAAAAAAATATACAGCCCTCGAAATAATGAAAAATGAGATTGACAGCTTTGCATATTTCGAGTAGAATAAGGATACAATAAATTAGTGGTGACCACTAATTGGGCTGGTCGTAAGACCCTGGTCCACCGAGCGGCGGGGAATTTCCCCGCCATTTTTATTCTTTACTGGCTGATAAGACACCATGCTGTCTGTACAATACAAAATATCGGATGCGATTTCAATGCCAAAAGGGGATTTATTATGGCAGAAAGAACATTAAGCGTTTTTATAGATGAATCAGGAGACTTCGGCCCTTATGAGACACACTCTCCATATTATTTGGTTTCAATGGTTCTCCATGACCAAAGTATCGATATATCCGGCAATATTTCTGCCTTTGAATTCCATTTACGAAATCTGGGGTATGCAGAACACGCTGTTCATACCGGACCGCTCATCCGTCGGGAATCGGTTTACAAAAACGATCTGGTTGAGAATCGAAAGCAGCTATTCAATGCGCTCTTTAACTTTTCCAGAAAGCTTGACATACATTACGCATGTGCAAAGATTCGGAAGAGTGAATGTCCTGACGTCATTACTATGACAGCTAAGCTCTCCAAAGCAATTGCTGAAGTCCTCCGGGCTAACGAATCATTCTGGTACAGTTATAACCGTGTAATTATCTATTATGACAACGGTCAGATTGAACTTACAAAAATTTTGACTTCTGTATTCAACACACTTTACACCCATGTTGAATTCCGCAAAGTGAAACCTGTTGATTACAAGCTATTTCAGGTCGCCGACTTAGTCTGTACAATAGAATTGCTATCAGAGAAAGCTAAAACAGGAAACTTCTCTGCATCAGAAATGGAGTTTTTTGATAATATCCGCTCCTTCAAGAAAAATTATCTCAAACACATACAGAAAAAACATCTGTAGCAGCAAAAAAGATATCCTGCCACACTTTCGCATTTGTCATGCGCAAAAACCGGTGTGAATAGTAACCGTGTAAATGAAAAAAATCAAAAAGGGGGTTGACAAAACCGGGCGGATTCGGTAAGATATGTCTTGCGTCAAGCGACAGTTGACTGCGCGAGTGGCTCAGTGGTGGAGTATCGCCTTGCCAAGGCGGGGGTCGCGGGTTCGAATCCCGTCTCGCGCTGCATAAAAGGATTGGATTCTGGAAGGGATTCAGTCCTTTTTGTTTTATGTGGGAAATGTCAGGTGGGCGTGCCCTGCGAGGCAGGGCGGCCACGGGCTCACTCTTCACGATCCAGCAGCAGATCGCCCTCCTGAATCCAGCCGAGCTGACGGAAGAGTTCGCCGAAGCCCCAGCTCAGGACGGCAGGAAGGACGAAGCAGACGAGGATCAGTCCGGCCCAATCCATGGCGGTGATGGCCGCTTTGGTTCCGGCCTGAATGTCTGCCAGCCAGCCGGTGTAGACGCCGATCTGTCCGACCAGGCCGCAGGTGCCCATGCCGGAGGAGATGGCCGCGCCGTTCATTTCCAGTTTGAAGATGCAGGTGGCGATGGGACCGGTGATGGCGGAAGCCAGGATCGGGGGGATCCAGATGCGCGGATTGCGGACGATATTGCCCATCTGGAGCATCGAGGTGCCGAGCCCCTGGGAGACCAGGCCGCCCCAGCGGTTCTCGCGGAAGCTCATGACGGCAAAGCCCACCATCTGGGCACAGCAGCCGGCCACGGCGGCTCCCCCGGCGAGACCGGTCAGTCCCAGCGCCGCACAGATGGCCGCGCTGCTGATGGGGAGCGTCAGGGCGATACCCACGATCACCGAGACCAGGATGCCCATGAAGAAGGGCTGCAGCTCGGTGGCCCACATGATCAGCTGCCCGAAGGCGCTGGCGGCCGTGCCGATCGCCGGAGCCCACCAGATGGAGAGCACGACGCCGACGAAGATGGTGACGAAGGGCGTCACAAGGATGTCCACTTTGGTCTCTTTGGAGACCGCTTTACCGAATTCCGTGGCAAAGATACTGATGATCAGCACAGCCAGCGGACCGCCCGCACCGCCGAGATCATTGGCGGCCCAGCCCACGGTGACGAGCGAGAAGAGCACCAGCTGGGGAGCCTGCAGGGC
>JAJQCL010000092.1 GCA_021202715.1 Lachnospiraceae bacterium | reverse complement strand
TGTATGGGCTGCAGCGCGGCGGGAGATCCCGGAGAGACTTCTGCCGGGGCTTCCACGGCGACGGTTTCTGAGGACTCTTCGGATTTGGCGGCCGCTTCGTCTGAGGCAGCCGCAGGGGCTTTGTTCGCGGGTTTTCAGGAGTCGGATTTGAAGGGACTCGCGGCAACAGTACGCGAAGAATCCGGAGAGGATACGGGAAGTACTGAGGAAGCAGAGTCAGAAGATGTTTTTTCGGAGGAAAGCGAGACGGAAACCGGAGAGTCGGAGACGGAATCTTCGCGTACCGGAGCCCTGATTGTCATCGATCCCGGCCATCAGAGCCACGGAAACAGTGACAAGGAGCCTCTGGGTCCCGGTTCCTCGGACATGAAAGCGAAAGTCAGCAGCGGGACCAGTGGCGTGGTTTCCGGGCTGGCCGAGTATGAGCTGAATCTGCAGGTCTCCCTGAAACTCCGTGACGAGCTGGAAGCACGCGGCTATGAAGTCATCATGACCCGTACCACCAACGATGTGGATATTTCCAACCGGGAGCGGGCGGAGATCGCCAACGAGGTGGGCGCCGATGTCTTTATCCGTATCCACGCCGACGGTTCCGAGGACAGCAGTGCGCAGGGAGCCATGACCATTTGCCAGACATCCTCCAATCCGTATAATGCCGGGCTTTACAGTGAAAGCAAGGCTCTTTCACAGGCTGTCTTGGATGGACTGCTAGCCGCTACGGGCGCACATTCCCGGGGCGTCTGGGAGACGGATACCATGTCCGGCATTAACTGGGCCACGGTTCCGGTGACCATCGTCGAGATGGGCTTCATGTCTAATGCCGAAGAGGACGCGAAAATGGCCTCCGATGAGTACCAGGATCTGATTGTTCAGGGCATTGCCAACGGGGTGGATCAGTATCTGGGAAACGGCGGCTGAAGACGCATTTTCAGGTTTTTTGTGGCTGCCAATTCACCCTTGTCCCTGAAAATGATTTGTGGTATAATGGCTCTGTTCATTGAGATAGCTTCCTGGGGTGTTCGAGCACCTTGCAATTTTGAACCTACATTTTGACCTATGGGATTCCTAGATCGCCGGATGGATGCCAGGCCGCCCTGTTGCAGCGGAAGGCTGAAGTCCCGGCTGCGGTTACCCACCTAGCTTTGCTAGGACTCAAAAAGCGGGAACGGCACTCCGGGAGTTCATGTGTTTATAACATCCTGAACCGCCGCCCTGATTGTTTTGTCTTTTAAAGAAGGATCACAGTGGAGCGGCTGTCTTTTTCATCATAAAGCAGAAGTCGATGGGCGGGGATTCCTGCGCAGTTGAAGCTGTATGATTTGTGAGAAAAATCGGAGGAGACTATGACAAAAGAAGAACGGACACTGGAAGTAATCCGGCGTCTGCGGGAGGAGTATCCGGATGCGGACTGTACGCTGGATTATGATCAGGCCTGGGAGCTGCTGGTCAGCGTGCGTCTGGCGGCACAGTGTACGGATGCCCGGGTGAATGTGGTCGTAGAGAAGCTCTATGAGAAGTTCCCCGATGTGCAGTCGCTGGCGGAGGCGTCGGAGGAGGAGATCGAAGCCATCGTGCGCCCCTGCGGCCTGGGACGCAGCAAAGCGCGGGATATCCGGGCCTGCATGAAGATTCTGTGGGAACAGTATGGGGGCAAGGTGCCGGAGGATTTTAACGCACTGCTGGCACTTCCCGGTGTGGGACGCAAGAGTGCCAACCTCATCATGGGGGATGTGTTCGGGAAACCGGCCATTGTGACGGATACGCACTGTATTCGTCTTGTCAACCGCATCGGTCTGGTGGATGGCATACGGGACCCGAAAAAAGTGGAAATGGCTCTCTGGAAGCTGGTACCGCCGGAGGAGGGCAGCTCGCTCTGCCATCGTTTTGTCTATCACGGCCGGGAAATCTGTACGGCGCGGACCCATCCGCACTGCGATCGCTGCTGTCTGGAGGAACTTTGCGGGAAGTGCGGCGTGGAGGGATAAAGACATGTTTTGCAGAGAGGATTTGCAGTGTGTCTCAAAAATGTTCAGATGCAGGGTGTGTCCTTGAGAAAACTCTTGATTTTCACTGTTGTTTCGTATATAGTTATCGTTGCGCAGGCAGACAGGCTGCGGCCTGTTCGATTGGTGCACAGGGGTGGGCGGGTGTCGTCTGCTTTATCGCACTAGCGTATTGAAGGATGCCCTGCGGGGCGTTGAACGTAGGAGGATTTGTCATGGTAAGAGCAATCGTCGGAGCCAACTGGGGCGATGAGGGCAAGGGCAAGATCACAGATATGCTGGCCAGGGAGTCGGATATCGTCATCCGTTTCCAGGGTGGAAGCAATGCCGGTCATACGATCATCAACAACTACGGAAGATTTTCCCTGCATCTGCTCCCCTCCGGGGTGTTTTACGACCATATTACCAGCATCATTGGAAATGGCGTGGCGCTGAACATTCCTTATTTCATCAAGGAGCTGCAGGCTCTGGTGGACGCGGGCGTTCCGAAGCCGAAGATTCTGGTGTCCGACCGGGCGCAGATCCTGATGCCTTACCATGTCCTGCTGGATGCCTATGAGGAGGAACGACTGGCCGGTCAGTCCTTCGGTTCCACCAAATCGGGTATTGCGCCCTTCTATTCGGACAAGTATGCCAAGATCGGCATTCAGGTCAGTGAGCTTTTCAATGAAGAAGTGCTGGAAGCCCGGGTGGAGAAGATCTGCACATTGAAAAACGTACTGTTGGAGCATCTGTATCATAAGCCTCTTCTGGTGAAGGAGGAACTGATGGAGGAGCTTCACAGCTATCGGGATGCAATCGCACCGTATGTCTGCGATGTATCTGCCTATTTGAATCAGGCGCTTCGTGACGGGAAGAACATTCTGTTGGAGGGGCAGCTGGGAACCATGAAGGACCCGGACCACGGCATCTATCCGATGGTGACTTCCTCCTCGACGCTGGCGGCTTACGGGGCTGTGGGCGCGGGGATTCCTCCCTATGAGATTCAGAATATCACGGCTGTGGTCAAGGCCTATTCCAGCGCAGTGGGCGGCGGCGCCTTCGTCAGCGAGATCTTCGGCGATGAGGCGGAGGAGCTGCGGCGGCGCGGCGGCGACAAAGGAGAGTACGGCGCTACGACGGGGCGGCCCCGCCGGGTGGGCTGGTTCGACTGTGTGGCGAGCCGTTATGGCTGCCGTCTGCAGGGAGCCACCGAGGTGGTTCTGACGATCGTGGATGCGCTGGGCTATCTGGATGAGATTCCGATCTGCGTGGGCTATGAGGTGGACGGTGAGATCCTGCATGATTTCCCGGCTTCTGAGAAGCTGAACCGCGCCAAACCTGTGTGGGAAGTGATGCCCGGCTGGAAGCAGGATATCCGGGGCATTCAAAAGTATGAAGAGCTTCCGGAAAACTGCCGGAAGTATGTCGAGCGCATTGAGAAAGAAATTGGTGTGCCGATCACGATGGTCTCCAACGGACCGGGACGGGATGAGATCATCCGCAGAGGGTGATGCCCGCCGATGCGTTTCTGGTTCATACGAAAGTGACGCCCGCTGATGCGTCTGTGTTTCATGAGAGAAAAGTGACGCCCGCCCGGGCGCCATGTTTCATAGGACAGCTGAAACAGTCCTCTGAAACATGAGTGCCCCGGGCGGGCTGTTTGTTCTTGTTGCATATGAAGGGGCTCCTCAGCCCGTCATTCTTCTCAGTAGAATTCCGCCATTCTCTTTCAGCCACTGCGCCCAGCGATCATAGTCCGGATAAACCCGGTGAATCTCTGCATAGAAAGCCTGAGAGTGATTCATCACCTTCCGGTGGCAGAGTTCATGGACCACGACGGCGTCTACGACCTCCGGCGGCGCCAGCATGAGGAGGCAGTTGAAGTTCAGATTTCCTTTGGCGGAGCAGCTGCCCCAGCGCGATCTCTGGTTGCGGATCGTGATGCGGCCATAGGTGACGCCGACCTGCGGCGCAAAATAGCGGACCCGTTCCGGGATGATCTGCAGGGCCTGGTCCGCCAGAGCCTGAATTTCTTCCATGGAAAGCCGCTCCACTTTCGGCCGGTTTTTCCTTTCTTCAGCCAGCCTTTCTGTGTTTTTCTCAATCCAGTCTCGATGATCGTTGACGAAATGTGCGATCTCAGCATCTGTCATCCGCTGCGGCGCGCGGACGAGAAGGCCGTCCTCACGGATCTGGAGGGAGATCGTTTTGCGGTTGCTGTGGATGACGCGGTAAGATGGTTCTTTCATAGGTGCCTCCCTGTGCTTGTTGAACATTGGAATCTGTGATAGACTATTCATAGAAGTTTTTGGTCTGGATAAAGAGTTGTTCTGGCGATGATTTAACTATAAACCTTATTTTCAAAAACTGCCACCTTTATTTATCGTGAAGTTCGTTTAGATAACAGTTGCGAAGCACCCTGTTGCAATAGACTCTGGGAAATGCTGACTGACAGGAGGTAACCCGTATGGCTGCAATCCATGACCTGCTGGCGCAGGTTACTGACGAAGGCCTGCGAGAAAGGCTCTCGCAGGAGATTGATAAAATTTCAAAGCAGAAAAAGTTCGGCCTTGTATTCGAGGAGCATCTGCCCGAATGCACGCCGCTCTATGAACTACCTGTCAAAAAGGGTTCTACAGTGGCAAAGAAGCTGGGTGCCGTCAGTGATACATATATTGTCCTTTCCATCAGGGACGGTTTGAACTTTGCCACGC
>JAJQCL010000235.1:573-18570 GCA_021202715.1 Lachnospiraceae bacterium | reverse complement strand
AAATGGAGTTTCAAAAAGCCGCTATTCATGCGGTGTTGAGATTCCGAGAGTCTATGGAAAGATGCAGGGGGATTTTTTGCATTTTTCTATTGATTTTGCCATACTTATAAATTATAATGAATTTGCAAACTGCACAAGATTGCAAGAGAACTTGTGCAGTTTGAGAAAGCGGATGATATTATGGAAGAAAACCTGAAAAGAATTTTTTTGAGCCATGGTGGGGTTCTGAGAACGAGAGATCTGCGTCAGTGCGGCTATTATAATCAAAAAATACAAAAATTGATAGAAGATGGAGAGATAGAACAGATTCGTCGAGGATACTATCAGTATATGGACGAGAATGCATATTCTGAAGCAATTATTATTGCTGCGCTGTTCCCTGACGGCGTTGTATGCATGGAGAGTGCTTTGGATTTTTATGGATATACAGACAGAACGCCATCGGCATGGCATATAGCGGTTGACAGTAAAACCTCGCGGAGACGGTTCAACATTTCTTATCCGATTGTAAAACCGCATTTTATTACGGCAGAACGTTTTGTAATTGGTATTACAGAAGCTGAAATTGAAGGAACGAAGCTGCAGATTTATGATCGGGAACGCACAATCTGTGATTGTCTGCTTTACCGTAATAAAATGGAAGCGGAGGTTTTTGCCGGAGCAGTAAGGGGTTATCTGTCCGACGAAAAGCGAAATGAGTCCAGACTTGGGAAATATGCGAATGAACTTCGGGTTCAGAAAAAAGTAAGGGAGGTACTTGGAATATGGCTATAAAAAATAAAAGTGCATCCGTACTTGCGAGACTTCGTAATCAGGCGAAAGAAGAAGGTATCAGCTATCAGATGAGTTTGCAACTGTTCTTTCAGGAAGAGTTTTTGCGGAGACTGTCGCATTCACGATATAGAGATAACCTGATATTAAAAGGCGGGATGTTCATATATGTTCTTACTGAGTTTGACAGCAGGCCAACAAGGGACATGGATTTTATGCTTCGAAGCCTTTCAAATGAATTTGGCAACATAAAAAATGTTATGGAAGAGATATGCAGCATTCAGACGGATAATGATTATATCTGGTTGGAGGTAACTGGGGTGGGGCAGATTACTCTCGAAAAGAAATATCCGGGAGTGAAGACAAAATTTATCGGGCATATCAATAATGTCAGAGTACCATTTTCGGTAGATGTGGGAATTGATGACGTGATAGTTCCGAATGCAGAAATCAGGGAAATCGCAACAAGACTGGAGGGATTTGAAGCGCCAGAGATTTATACATATTCGCTTGAGAGTACTATTGCAGAAAAGTTTGACGCGATTTTGCAAAGAATGGATACTACCAGTCGGATGAAGGACTTTTTCGATATCTATTATTTATCGAATGTGTTTGATTTTGATGGCGGGCTACTTAAGGAAGCTGTTTCGGAGACTACCAAACACAGAGGTCGCGAACTGGAAGAAGATGTGTTTGCGAGAATCGAGAAGTTTGATGAGTCAGAATTTTTTCAGATTCAGTGGTCTAAATTTGAACTGGCTGTAGAAATTAATCTTCCGTTTTCAGATACTTTGAAGCGTCTGTCGGATTTCCTTGAGCCAATTTATGCTGCTATTTTGCGTGGAGAGGAATTTCAAGGCCAATGGAAGTGTGAACAGAAGAAGTGGATATGTTAGCGATAACACCCATATGCGCCAAAATGCCCCAAAACGGGCAAAAACGGCTTGATATGTTATGTCACACGGTCAAAGGGCAAAAAATGCCCTTCGATATGTTTGCGCAGACACCCGCTCTGCATGTGACATCAATATCGTTTTCTCGTGCCATTGCGAGTGTGCCACGCTGCTTGAGAGAGGCGATGGAGATGCAGCTGCCGTATTCAGATGAACTGGAAGTTCAATATTTAAGCCGACTTTTCGGTAATACGAGTGAATGCTATAAATTTTTCTGGTTTCAGGCGATTGTGACAAAGGCTCGATCAAAGAGTGTTGTTTTTGTTTGGAGGAAATAGTGACATGATTTATGCTGATAATGCAGCGACAACTGAATTAGACATTGATGCATTTGAAGCAATGCGCCCATTTCTTGTTCAGTATTATGGAAATGCATCACAACCGTATACACTTGGCGTTAAAGCAAAAAAGGCACTAAAGGATGCCAGGCATACAATTGCAAAATGTATTGATGCAGATCCCGAAGAAATCTATTTCACATCATGTGGGACGGAGAGTGATAACTGGGCTATTAAGCTTCCTGTATACTTTAAATAGGTCAAGAAATTGACAAAAGAAAATACCTCAGGTAATCTCAGATTATTACTGACCTGACCGTTGGTAAAATCTGAAGAGTACAAGAGGTATCTACAATGAATAGTAAAGGCTCCAGGAGAAAAAATCAAGCACAGATTACAAATGTTTTTGAACAGCAGCAGATGATGGCAAAGGCTGGGGAAATCAGGAATTCCCTCAGATCCCATACCTGGCATGATCTCGAGACAGCTGGCAAGTTCGACAAGAACCAGAAGCTCAGCTTTATCAGTGAAGACATGCTCATCGTGGGATGTGACATAGGAAGCGAAATGCATTATGTCAGGGCTATCGATATCAGAGGCAGAGAACTTAGCAAGTCAGCATTTTCTTTCAGCAACACAGCGGAAGGCTTTGCGAGTGCAAAGGATTGGGCCCTGGGGCTTGCAGCTGCTCATAACAAAAAGCAGATCGTGCTTGGTTTGGAACCGACCGGCCATTACTGGTTTGCACTTCCCATACAGAAAGTGATCTCTATAAAATATTCCTATTACAAATGTTTAAGGTCACAAATTGCAACCTTAAAAAAGCTATTTTCACTTTAATTTTCCCCACAACCTGTGGGAAAATCCCAAATCTCTGAATTCATGAATTATTTTCATATCCGCAAATCAAGAACCCGTACATTTATAACATTCTCGCAATCGCATTTACCCATTTTTCTCCATGTCTCGTTGTTCTGACATCCTCGGTGATAAAAACATCGCATGCCATAAAACCGTTGTTTATCAAAAGTGTTATCAGTGACTTTTCATCATAATCATTAAACAGCCTTCCCTGCACCATCCGTTCCTTTGTTCCGTATTTGAAGGATGCGTACAATATTCCATCTGGCTTTAAGGCAGTTCTCAAATTCTTCATGACCAAATTGATTTCATCCTTTTTCACATGAAGCAGAGAAGCGCACGCCCATATTCCATCAAACTCATTCAGAAAACTCATTTTCTGAAATGTACACTGCAGCACATCCTGCCCCAACAACTTTTCTGCCTCTTTACATATTTTTTCAGATGCGTCCACCGCAGTTACGATGAAGCCTTTTTCCAGGAATACCCTGCTGTCCCTCCCGCTTCCACACCCGGCGTCCAGAATATGTGCTCCCACCGGAAGGTATGCCATAAACCGATCCCTGCAATAGCTCATGTCAGCGTTTGCTGTTACCGCACAGTATTCTTCCGCATGTTCATCATAATAAAATATTGTCCGGTTCATTTCCCTCTCCGCGATAAATCCAGTTGTCAAAGCCACAGTTTACTGCCGACTGGTACACCGGTCGAATCACATTTTCCAGCTGTTCTGAAAAAACTGAGAAATCCTGACCGTCCCGATACAACCGATATCTGATATCCGCACTGTTTAAATGATCTTTTGCACATTTATCAAATTCTGTACGCGCTCTTTCACTCTTTTCGACTAGTTCATAAGCACCATATTCTACCCGTGCAAATTCCCTGAAATAAGTATCCCAATCCGGGAGATGGTTGCTTTTACTGCTATTGATGCTCCTTGTCGTCGGATGTAAATTCCAAAGCTCATCATGCGCCACGAATGACCATGGTACGAAGTGGTCTATGGAAATATCTTTACTATCAAGCTGATTATGTCCGTAAATCTCCCGCATCGGCTTCAATGTCAGCAACAGCCTCCAGTATTTCTTCACCTTTTCCAGCTTTCTCTCCTGCGGCGGATATAATTTATCTGCAATGCCCGGAACACTCGGATTCCGTTTTTGCAGGTACAAAATCATATTATACTGAAGCCATCCTTTCACAATTTCCTAATTTTTACAAATATACTGACACCATTCTTCCTGGATTCGGATAGTTGTCTGCATTCCATTAAACGCATTGAAATAATATATCAACCGCCTCTCCTGATTAATTCTCATTACCAGCTTTGATTCAGACACATTCCAGTCTTTGCCTCTCATCTGGCCCATAAACGGTGCCTGCAATCGATACGGAACGTTTTTGGTCAATATACGTTTCTGTCTATTAATTTCCGGATCCTGACAATTCTCCAAATATTCTATAAGCACCGCTTTTTTCTCGGATGACTTCATACCACTGCGATTCTGAATATCATGAACTACTTTCTCCAGCGTATCTCTAGGTCCGAGATTAAGATGATACTCTGTTACCATGTACCAGGCATCTGCAATCATTTCATCTATCAATTCTTCATAGGTGAGAACTGTCTTACCTTCCAGAACTTTCGTCACAATCGCCTGAAACCAGAAAAACTTGTAGCATTCGCTGGTGTTGTCGAACAGACGGCTTAAATATTGAATTTCCAATTCATCTGAATATGGCAGCTGCACTGCATAATCACCTCGAATCCATTAAGATCGATTTACATTCTTTTACATTCTCATTTTAAAATCTGATTGACAACTTAGCAAATATAGCCTAAACCAAATAACTAGTAGTGATAATCACTAATCGGGCTGGTCGTAAAACCCTGGTCCACCAATTGGCGGAGAACTTCCCCGCTATTTTTTTTCTCAATTTTGGCGATGCATTCGACGTGTACCCCCATCGGGAACATGTCCACCGGCTGTACTTTCTTCACCTGATACCCGCCCCCGCACAGCACCCTGAGGTCTCTGGCCAGGGTTGCGGAGTCGCAGGAGACATACACGATCCTCTCCGGCTGCATCTGCAGCATTGTATCCAAGAGCTTTTCGTCGCAGCCCTTCCGCGGCGGGTCGACGACGATGACGTCGGCTCGGAGCTTTTCTCCCGTCTCCTTCCATACCTTTCGGTAATGATCCGGCAATACTTCCTCGGCCCGACCGATGAAGAATTCCGCGTTGTCGATTCCATTTCGCACGGCATTCTCCCGGGCATTTTCAATGGCAGCCGGTACGATCTCGACGCCGTAGACCTGTTTCGCCTGTTTCGCCAGGAACAGGGAGATGGTTCCGATGCCACAATAGAGGTCCCAGACGGTCTCGTTCCCGGTGAGTCCGGCGAAGTCCAGGGCGGTGGCGTAAAGTTTTTCAGTCTGCACGGGGTTCACCTGATAGAAGGACAGCGGGGAGATCTGATAAGAAATGTCTCCGATGCGGTCCACGATATGACCCGGACCGTAAAGGTTGATCAGCTCCTGTCCCAGGATCACGTTATTTCTCTGCCGGTTGACATTCAGAGAAATGGACGTCATTCCGGGGATGGCGCAGAGCGTCTCCACGAGCCGGTCCGCATGCGGCAGACGGCGCCCGTTGACGACGAGGCAGACCATAATCTCTCCGGTCGCGCGGCCCTGCCGCACCAGGATATGGCGCACCAGCCCCCGCCCAGTGGCCTCATCGTAGGGTTCAATCCCGTACCTCTCCATATGATTCTTCACCAGACGCAGCACCTGATCGTTGATCTCATTTCCCAGATAGCAGTGTTCGGTCTCG
This sequence comes from Lachnospiraceae bacterium, assembly GCA_021202715.1. Lineage (GTDB taxonomy): Bacteria > Bacillota > Clostridia > Lachnospirales > Lachnospiraceae > UBA3305. Next base: position 12,867 of record JAJQCL010000235.1, on the reverse strand, counting down.
ATGATGCTGTGGGTATGCCCGGCGTAGAAGCCGCAGATGATCCGGCCATCCCTGTTTCGTCCCACCGGCACCTGACATTTGTTCCGGTACTCCCAGGGATCCTCCATGCCGAGGACCGGTTCCACCGGAACGTCCAGGCCGCCCAGACGGCGCAGATGGTTTTCCACCTTGCGGCGTTTGAAGGCCAGCTGGCTGGCATAGCTCATCGCCTGCAGCTGGCAGCCGCCGCAGGGACCGGCCACAGGACAGAGGGGCTCCACCCGGTCAGGGGACGGGGTGAGGATCCGCAGCAGCTTCCCGTAACCGTATCGTTTCTTCACTTTGATCACTTTGGCTTCTACAAAATCGCCAACCACTGTGTCCTTGATAAATAACGTGTATCCGTCTACCTTGCCAATCCCCTCGCCCTGTTCGGTCATGTCTTCGATCTGAACCTGAACAAGCGTATTCTTTTCCATATTTATTCTCATTCCCTTCCATCAAACATCTTCGTGCATCCTTTAAAATACTTCTCTTCACAAATATAATAAACGACTTTATGTCGTTTTCTTTCGCTCCAATCGCGGGCTGGGTAAGCAGCCATTCCCTGCGCGACTGTGCGCATCATTACTCCTTAACCCAACGACGGCGCTCCGGGTATCACGTTTCCGGAGCGCCGCCAGTTTTTTCATTATTCAGGGGAAGTTCATTTTCCCTCTTCATTCATCCGTTCGCTGTACAAAACGCGCCTCACTGACTGGTCTTGCGGATATTTGTCTCCAGCAGCCGCTGATACCCCAGCCAGTCCGTGTCATTGAGGGCGCCGGAGAGGAGCTCACTCATGGTCTCAAGCTTCGCGTCGGTGTTGTCGGCATGGTGCAGCGCCACCGCTTCGATCAGTGCCGGTTTCTTGGGGGAGCCATACTCCAGTTCCCCATGGTGCGAGAGGATCAGGTGCCCCAGCTCCGAAGCCTTGCGAGGCGGGAAGCCCGGAATCGTCGCAATGCGCTCCATGACCATCTGGTAACCAATGACGATATGCCCCAGCAGCTGGCCATCGTCCGTATAATCATTTTGCGGGAAGGACGCCAGCTCGCGCAGCTTCCCGATGTCGTGGCACAGTGCTCCGGCGATCAGGAGATCGCGGTTCAGCGCCGGATACTGCTGACAGTAGAAATCACACAGCTCCGTCACCCGCAGAGTGTGCTGCAGCAGCCCGCCCAGAAAACTGTGATGAACGCTCTTCGCCGCCGAATGCGCGACAAATTCCTGTATAAACGTTTTATCTTCTACAAAGAAGGAGGCCGCCAGCGCGTGCAGCGATTCATCCTGAATGCTGTCCACCAGCTTCACGATCTTCTGGTACATCTCCCTGCGGTCATACGGCGAGGTGGGCAGATAATCGACCGGATTATACTCTCCCTCCCGCGCCAGACGAATCCGGCGGATATTCAGCTGCAGGCTTCCCTGAAAAGTCGTCACATCTCCGTCTATATGAATGTACTGCATGGCCTCGAAATGGTCTATGCCGCTGCTCAGATCCCACACCTTGCCGTCCACGGTGCCCGTCTTGTCCTGAAGCAACAGGGAATAATAGGACTTCCCGATCTTGGTCTTGGCGTTTACTTTATTCTTACACAGGTAGATATCGGAGATCCGATCTCCCTCCCGCATGGTCTCAATCCATCTCATTGTCTCATCCTTCCTGTTCCCGGTTCGCTCCGATCAGCCCGCGATGCAGGCCGCCGGTTTTCCGCTCGCCTTCTCTATCTCTCTCCCAGCTTCACCTGAAAAGTCTGCTCTACATAGCCGTTCCGGCTGCTGCGCATGACGGCGACCGTCACCGTCTCCCCCGGTTCGTATTTCGCGAGGGCCTCCTGCAGGCCGCTGGTGGTCGTAATCGTCTCCTCGCCGATTCCTGTCAGGATATCGCCGTTCTGCAGCCCCGCTTCATAAGCCGCCCCGCCGCTGACACAGCTGGAAATATACAGTCCCTGCGACAGCTGCCGCTCCTCGGCGAGCGATGCCGTGACCACCTGCACCTGTACGCCCAGGCAGGCCATCGCTTCCCCATTAGAAACGCGTTCGATATAGCCCTTGATATCCGAAATGGACATGGCCGCCAGCATATTTCCCGTATCGTCCGAGCTGTAATCCTGCGTGATCCAGCCGACCACCTCGCCGTCGAGATTCACCAGAATCCCCGTCGCCTCACTGCTGCCGGCAATGTCCGTCTGAATCAGCTGAAAATTCATATCGATCCCCTGCTGCGCTGTATTAATATAGGAAATGATTCCCCAGGCCACGGAAGGGACATATCCCATGGGATTCCCCAGCGCCACCACCGTATCTCCGGCCTGGCAGATGTAAGAATTCCCCAGCGTCACAGGCTCCACATAGGAAAGATCTCCCTCCGCCATTTCTTCCAGGAAAATGCCGACCACAGCAAGTCCCGTGGTCTCATCCAGCCCGATCAGGCTCGCGCTGTATTCGGATTTATTGCCCAGCGTGACAAGCACGGTCTCGGTGTCCTTCACCAGATACGTCTCCGTCAGGATCAGCATCCGGCTGCTGGTTTCCGTCAGAATCAGGCCGAAGGTCTCCTGGCTGCGCACATACTCCTGCTGGAAAATATCCTCGCTGGCCTGCACAGAAGTGACCGTGACCATACTGCGGCGCAGAGCCGAAGCCATATCGCTGACCAGCTCCGTATAGGCCGCCTCCTCTTCACTTTCGCGTGAAGAGAGATATCCCTCCACCAGCTCCTCGACGGTCTCCTTCAGCGCTTCTTCATCTGCCTCCGTGGAGCTCTCACTGCTTTCGCCCTCTTCTGCCTCCGCCGTCGTCTCCGCCTCCAGGCTGTCCCGGGAGAACTGGATCGCTTCCTCTGTTTCCTCCCCGGCAAATATCTCCTTCAGCCGCGGTTCAGACAGCACAAAAGTAAGAGCGGCGATTAAGCCAAAGGCCACCGCCAGCACGAGCAGAAGAAGGATCCGGCGGATCCACTTTCTCTTCGAGGGCTTTTTTTCCTCAATGGTCTCACGAATAAATTCTTTTTTGGAGGAAGTTTCCGCCTCCGGCGTCCCCTTCGGTGTGTTTGAATCGGACATAGACTCAAATCTCCCTGTTTCTCCCCGCGTCCCTGCGGCGGGCGCGTTTTTCCGGCCGGCCGCCCCCTGTCATCCCTCTCATCCTGCGGCCGCGCACTTCGTATGATCCAAGGACAGTATAATCCATATTTCAAAATTTGTCACTTGATTCTTACGTTTCCGAGGCAAATCTTACATTTTCAAGGCCGTGAAAATGTGCTATACTGGCCTCATGAATGAAAAAGCCTGCCATACACTGGAATTTACCAAGATAAAAGCCCGCCTGGAGGAGCTGGCGCAGACCCCCGGCGGAAAGCAGCTGTGCCGGGAGCTGACGCCGATGACCGGGATGGCGGAGATTCAGAACGCTCAGAAAGAAACCAGCGACGCCGAGATGCGGATCATCGCCAAGGGCGGCGTCTCTTTTTCCGGCGTTAAGGATGTCCGCGGTTCAGTCATGCGTCTGGCTGTGGGAAGCTCTCTGACCGTTTCCGAGCTTCTGGCTGTCAGTTCACTGCTGACGGTGGCTGCCCGCGCCAAGTCCTACGGGCGGAGGGAGGACCGGGAGGAACCGGATTCCCTGGAGGGATATTTCGGGGCGATCGAGCCCCTTTCACCCCTGAATCACGAGATTAAACGCTGCATCATTTCCCCGGAGGAGATCAGCGACGAGGCCAGTCCCGGTCTGGCCAAGGTACGCCGCAGTATGAAGGGGATCCACAACCGAATCCATGACCAGCTGAACGCGCTGGTCGTCAGCCACCGGAACTATCTGCAGGACGGGGTCGTTACCGTGCGGGACGGCCGCTACTGCATCCCGGTCAAGGCCGAATACCGGGCTCAGGTGCCCGGCCTGGTTCATGACCAGTCCGGCAGCGGTTCCACCTTCTTCGTGGAGCCCATGCCGATCGTCCGGCTGAACAACGAGCTGCGTGAGCTGGAGCTTCAGGAAGCGAAGGAGATCGAGGCGGTACTGGCAGCTCTCTCGGAGCGGGTTGCCGAAAATCCCGAGGCGCTGACGGAAGATTTCCGGGTACTGACTCACCTGGACTTCGTCTTCGCCAAGGCACAGCTTTCCCGGCAATACAAGGGAACGGAGCCTCTCTTCAACCGCGAGCGGTGCATCCACATCAAGCAGGGACGCCATCCTCTGCTTCCGGCGAAGAAGGTCGTTCCCATCGACATCTGGCTGGGGAAGGATTTCGATCTTCTGGTCATTACGGGTCCCAACACAGGCGGCAAGACCGTCACCCTGAAAACGCTGGGGCTCTTTACCCTCATGGGGCAGTCCGGGCTGCATATTCCAGCGGCCTCCGGCTCACAGCTGGGCATCTTTCATGAGGTCTTCGCGGACATCGGCGACGAGCAGAGCATCGAGCAGAACCTCTCGACCTTTTCTGCGCACATGACGAATACCGTGCGGATCCTGGAGGCCGCGGACGAGCACTCTCTGGTTCTCTTTGATGAACTGGGGGCGGGCACCGACCCCACGGAGGGCGCGGCGCTGGCCATGGCCATCCTGCAGCGGCTCCATCGGCGCGGAATCCGCACCGTGGCCACCACGCACTACAGTGAGCTGAAGGTCTACGCCCTGTCTACCCCGGGCGTGGAGAATGCCTCCTGCGAATTCGATGTGGCGACGCTGCGCCCCACCTACCGGCTGCTCATCGGCGTCCCCGGCAAGAGCAACGCTTTCGCCATTTCCCGGAAGCTGGGGCTCATGGAGGAGGTCATCGAGGAGGCGCAGGCCTCCATCGGCCAGCAGGATGAGGCTTTTGAGGATGTCATTTCCAGTCTGGAGGCCCAGCGGCTCCAGCTGGAGAAGGATCAGAAGGAGGCCGCCCGCCTGCGCGACGAGGCCGAGCGACTGCAGCAGGAGACCGCCCGGAAGCAAAGCCGTCTCGACGAACAGCGGGATGCCGTCCTGCGCAAAGCCCGGGAGGAAGCCCGGGACATCCTGCAGGAGGCGAAAAATTCCGCTGACAAGGCCATTCGCAACCTGAACAAGCAGGGCGTCCGCGTCACCCGGGAGATGGAAGCCGAGCGCAGCCAGCTGCGGGACAAGATGGACGAGAACAATAAAAAACTGGCCGGGAATCAGAGGAAGCGCGTACACAAGACCTCCGCCCCGGAAGATTTCCGTATCGGCGACGCGGTACACGTCATTTCTCTGAATCTGGACGGCACCGTCAGCTCCCTGCCCAACGCCAAAGGGAACCTGACCGTCCAGATGGGCATCCTCCGCTCTCAGGTCAACATCCGCGATCTGGAGCTGCTCCAGGAGCAGACCGTCTCCTTCGACGGGAAGAAGACGAAGAGCACCGCCAGCCAGATCAAGATGTCCAAGTCCGCCGCCGTCTCCGGAGAGCTGAACCTCATCGGGAAAACGGTCGCCGAAGCCATCCCCGAGCTGGACAAATACCTGGACGACGCCTACCTGGCTCACATGCCCTCGGTCCGCATCATTCACGGCCGCGGCACCGGCACCCTGAAAGCGGCTGTCCAGAGCTTCCTGCGCAAGGATAAGCACCGCGTCGCCAGCTACCGGGGCGGTGAATTCGGCGAGGGCGGCTACGGCGTTACCGTTGTTGAGTTCAAATGATCATTTCACATTTATATAGAAGAAGGAGGTATCACTGTGTCCAAGCAGAAGATTCTGATCGTAGACGACGATACCAATATTTCCGAACTGATCTCCCTGTACCTGATCAAGGAGTGTTTCGAGACCCGGACGGTGGAGGACGGCGAGTCTGCCCTCATCGCCTTTCACTCCTTTAAACCCGACCTGATCCTCCTGGATCTGATGCTGCCCGGCATGGACGGCTATCAGGTCTGCCGGGAGATCCGCCGAGAATCCCAGACGCCCATCATCATGCTCTCCGCCAAGGGGGAGGTCTTCGATAAAGTGCTGGGACTGGAGCTGGGCGCCGACGACTACATCATCAAGCCCTTCGATTCCAAGGAAATGGTGGCCCGGGTCAAGGCTGTGCTGCGCCGCACCGGACGGCAGCAGGAGATCGCCGCGTCCCCCTCGGAGAAAATTGTCCATCTGCCTGACCTGACGGTCAATCTGACGAACTATTCCGTGACCTATCTGGGGGAAAATCTGGAGATGCCCCCCAAGGAGCTGGAGCTGCTGTATTTCCTCGCTTCCTCACCCAATCAGGTCTTCACGCGGGAGCAGCTTCTGGATCACATCTGGGGCTATGAATACGCCGGAGACAGCCGCACCGTGGACGTCCACGTAAAGCGCCTGCGGGAGAAGCTGAAAGACAACGCGAACTGGCGCCTGGCCACGGTCTGGGGGATCGGCTACCGCTTTGAAGTCAAGAACCGCTGACGCTCTCTTTTCAGGCCGCCGAGCTTTCCGGACGGAGGTCCGGCGGTTCGAAAAACAGGGCGCCGGACTCTGAAGGCATATTTTCATGAAAAGAAAGACTCTCTATGTAAAATTTATCCTGGTTTATGTAATCTACGCCGTCCTGTGCTTCACGGTGGTCGCCGTCTTCTCTTCCAGCCTGTCCATTCAGCGCAGTATAGAGAGCAAGGCCTCCGAGCTCTATGATCAGGCCGTGCAGATCGCCGACGCCTACAGTGACATCTACACCGACGGCTCCGTGCCGTCGGATTTTGGCGATCAGCTGCGGGCTATCTGTGAATACAGCAATCTGCGCATCTGGCTGCAGACCGGGGACGGCATGATCTATTTCGACACGGCCGCCTCCGGCAACCTGACCGACACCACGGTGGCTGATTTTGACGCGGCCGACTCGCGGAAAAATTACCGGACCGGCGATTACTACGGCACCTTCTCCACAGACATGCTCAGCGTGCTGGCGCCTGTCACCGCCAACTTCAGGACTTACGGCTATGTGGTCATTCACATGCCTCTGTCAGAAGCGCAGGCGCTGGGAGATCAGATGCTGATCCCCCTGTACATCACCGCCCTCATCGTTTTTCTCCTCTCCCTGATGATTCTGGTCGTCATCCGTACCGACGTGCTGAAACCCATGCGCAAGATCTCGGAAGCCGCTTCGGAGTATGCCTCCGGCAACCTGAAGCATACCATCGAGATCGACTCGGACAATGAACTGGGGCGGCTGGCCGACACGCTGAACCTGATGGCGCAGGAACTGTCCTCCTCGGAGGATTATCAGAAAAAATTCATCGCCAACGTTTCCCATGATTTCCGCTCTCCGCTGACCTCCATCAGGGGCTATCTCACGGCCATCGCTGACGGCGTCATCGCCCCGGAGGATCAGGAAAAATACATCCGCATCGTCATCAAAGAGACCGAACGGCTCAACAACCTGACGCAGAGTATGCTCTCCCTGAACTCTCTGGACCGGAAAAACATGCATCTGGAGTATTCGGACTTCGATATCTGCCCGCTGATCAAGAATGTCTGCGCCACCTTCGAGCGCTCCTGTGAGATGCGGGATATCTCCTTCGACCTGATCCTCTCCTCCGCCTCCGTGCCGGTTCACGCTGACATGGGAAAAATCCAGCAGGTCATCTACAACCTTGTGGACAACGCGATCAAATTCTCGCACGATCATTCGGTCATCACCATCCGGGTATCCGAGAAGGCGGAGAAGGTCTTCATCTCCGTCAAGGATGACGGCATCGGCATCTCCCGGGCCGACCAGAAACAGATCTGGACCCGTTTCTTCAAGACCGACGCCTCCCGGGGCAAGGACAAGAAGGGAACCGGTCTGGGCCTGTCCATCGTCAAGGAAATCATCTCGGCCCATAATGAAACCATCGACGTCATCAGCACCGAGGGCGCCGGCACTGAGTTCGTCTTCCGCCTGCAGAGGGGCGGGACGGAGGAGGTCCGGGATATCTTTTAAGGAAAGCTTCCCCCGTATACCTTCTCTTACCAATGCAGCCGGTGCAGCTGCCCCTCGGTCTGCATCCCGGCAAAGCTCTGATGGCGCAGGGCTTCATAGACCACCACAGCCACCGAATTGGCCAGATTCAAAGAACGGATGTCCGGCAGCATGGGGATGCGGACCGTGTTCTCCCGGTTCGCCAGCAGCAGCTCCTCGGGCAGCCCGGCGCTCTCCTTGCCGAACATCAGATAGCACCCGTCCTCATAGTCCGGCTCCGTGTACAGGCGCTGTGCCTTCGTGGACGCCATATAGATCTTCGCACCGGAATTTCGCTCCAGAAAATCCTCATAGTCGTCGTAGACGGTCACGTCCAGATCCGGCCAGTAATCCAGGCCCGCCCGTGTCAGCATCTTATCATTAATCTGAAAGCCCAGCGGCCGGATCAGATGCAGCTTCGACCCGGTCGCCACGCAGGTGCGCCCGATATTTCCCGTGTTGGCCGGCATCTCCGGCTCCAGCAAAACGACATGCAGCATCTGGTCATTCCTCCCCATCTCTTCTTCTCCTGCCATGAAAAAAGGCCCCCGCGGAGCCTTTTTATTTTCCGGATATCACTGGTTATTTTCCTGCATCCAGCCGGGCGATGAACCGCTCCAGCCGATCCAGCGCTTCCTTCAGGCTCTCCAGAGAATAGGCGTAGGAGATGCGCAGGAATCCTTCCCCGCAGTCTCCGAAAGCCGTGCCCGGCACGACGGCCACCTTCTCCTCCTGCAGCAATCTCGTGGCGAACTCCTCACTGGTCATGCCAAAACGGCTGATATTGGGGAAGCAGTAGAAGGCTCCGTGCGGCTCAAAGCAGGGCAGCCCCATCTCCTCGAAGCGCTTCAGCAGGAAACGCCGTCTCTGATCGTAGGCCTCCCGCATGGATGCCACGTCCTGATCACCGTTCCGCATGGCCTCGACCGCCGCATACTGGCTGGTCGTAGGAGCGCACATGATCGCGTACTGATGAATCTTCGTCATCTGACTGATCAGCGCCTGCGGCCCGCAGGCATATCCCAGCCGCCAGCCGGTCATCGCATAGGCCTTGGAGAACCCGTTGATCAGCAGCGTTCTCTCCTTCATACCCGGGAAGGACGCGATGGTGACGTGATCGCCGTGATAGGACAGCTCCGAATAAATCTCATCGGAAATGACAAAAAGATCCTTTTCAAGGATCACATCCACCAGCTCCGCCAGCTCTGCGCGTCCCATGATCGCGCCGGTGGGATTGTTGGGAAATGGCAGAATCAACACCTTCGTCCGCGGCGTGATGACATCCAGGAGCTGCTGTCTCGTCAGCTTAAAGGCATTTTCTTCCTTGAGTTCGATGATCACCGGCACGCCGTCGGCCAGCACCGTACAGGGCAGATAGGAGACATAGCTGGGCTGCGGGATCAGCACCTCATCCCCCGGGTTCAGCATGGCCCGCAGACCGATGTCGATGGCCTCGCTGCCGCCGACCGTGACCAGCGTCTCTTTTGCCGCGTCATACCGCACCTGACAGCGCCGTTCCAGATAACGGCAGATCTCCTCCCGCAGCGGCATCAGACCGCTGTTGGACGTGTAGAAAGTCCGCCCCCGCTCCAGGGACTCGATGCCCTCCTGACGCACATGCCAGGGTGTATCAAAATCCGGCTCGCCGACTCCCAGAGAGATCGCGTCCGGCATCTCACTCACGATATCAAAAAATTTGCGGATACCAGAGGGCGCGAGGCCCCTGACCTTGTCTGACAGTATCTCTCTCATGGTGTGACCAGCATCCTTTCATCCCTGGACTTTTCTTCCAGGATCGTCCCATGATCCTTATATTTCTTCAACACAAAATGCGTCGCCGTGTTCAGCACCGCGTCCAGAGGGCTCAGCTTCTCCGACACGAAGTTCGCCACCTCGCGCATACTCTTTCCACGGATGATCACAGTGAAATCAAAGTCTCCCGACATCAGATACACCTCATCCACTTCCGGATACCTGTAAATGCGCTCGGCGATCTTATCGAAACCCATCCCGCGCTGAGGCGTCACCTTTACCTCGATCATAGCCGTAACCACCTCCCGGGGCGTGTTGTCCCAGTTGATCAGCGTATGATAGCCGCAGATCACATTCTCCTGCTCCATGGCCGCCAGCTCTTCCGCCACCTCGGCCTCCGACGCGCCCAGCATCGCCGCCAGATCATGCAGTTCGATGCGCGCGTTCGTTTCTATAATAGAAAGAATCCTCTCTCTCATTCCGTCCTCCTTACAGATATCCCAGCAGCCCCGTCATCAGGCCTCCTACCATGCAGATCACCAGAAAAGCGATGATAATGATGGAAATAATGCGCTGTGTCTTTTTGTCTCTGAAATTCATCATGGTCGTCTCATCTCCCTTTCCCGCCGCTGCGGGATATCGCAGATATCGTATACTTTCTGTCTTCTTCACGTCTCATTTCCGATGACGTGCTTCCTATTGTAAGACACACCGAACCGCAAATCAAGTCTTTTTCGGGAATGGGTTGATTTTAAAGCCAAACCTTCTTTTTCTTTTCGTTTTTTGGGAGTATACTCGTATTAAGAACACGATGGAAAGGACAAATCTATGGAAATCGAACGCAAATTTCTCGTGCCGAAGCTCCCGGCCGATCTCGACCGGTATCCCTTTCACGAAATCGAACAGGCTTACCTCTGTCGAAATCCCGTCGTGCGGGTGCGGCGGCAGGATGATGAGTATATCCTGACCTACAAGGGCAGCGGCAAGATGGTCCGCGAAGAGTACAACCTGCCCCTGACGAAAGAAGCCTACGAGCATCTTGTCGCGAAAGCAGACGGCAACCGCATCTGCAAGCGGCGCACCTGCATCCCGCTGGCCCCCTACACCGTGGAACTGGATGTTTTCCGCGAGCCCTTTGACGACATGGTTCTGGCGGAGGTGGAATTCCCCACAGAAGAAGAGGCCCTGGCCTTTGAGCCCCCGGCCTGGCTGGGGGAGGATGTCACACAGGACGACCGGTTCCACAACAGCCGCATGAGCCAGACGGAGTATCAAAATCATTCTTTTTGGAACGAAGAGTCTGATCCTGAGATCACAAAATGAAAAGGTGGAGTTCGCTTGATCAATGGTAGTTTTCTACTTCCATCCCCTGGCTCTCCTCCAGGATCGGCAGGTAAATGACGAAGCAGGTGCCCTTTCCCTCCTCACTGTGTACGCAGATCAGCCCCTCGTGCGCCTCCACCAGACGCTGCACGATGGCAAGCCCCAGCCCGGTCCCCTCGCCGGGCTTTTTTGTGGTAAAAAAGGGGATGAAAATCTGGTCGATGGTCTCCTGACTCATGCCGCAGCCGGTGTCCTCCACCGTGATGCGGTAGAACCATTTCTTCTCCTTCCCGCGAAAGAAGGGATCCTGCTTGCGCGTCGGCTGCATGGCCGCTCCGCGGATCGTAAGAGTGCCCGGCTCTGAACCCATCGCATGGATGGCATTGTTGCATAGATTGACGATCATCTGGTGGATCTGTACCGGGTTGCCCATGCAGACATCCCGCTCCGTGTCAATTTCGCTGACCATCGTGATGTTGCGCGGTTTGGCGGCCTCGGTAATGATCAGCGCTTTCTTCACCGCCTCGCCGATGTGCATGGGCTGGAACATCTTCTCCGCATTCTTCCGGCTGAACTGCGTGATCTGATCAATGATCTCCTTGGCCTTCTCCGCGGAGGAAAGGATTTCCTGCATATCCTCGTAATTTTCATCCTCCTCTGACATCCCGGAAAGGATCATCGCCGAATAGCCCATGATCGGCGTCAGCAAATTGTTGAATTCATGAGTAATACCGCCCGTCATCGTCCCGATCAGCTGCAGTCGCTGCTGATGAGACAGGATCTCCTCCTGCCTGCGCAGCTGTTCCAGGCGCTCATTGACCTCTTTCAGATAGGCATTTTCCCGCTCAATCTTTATCCGCCTGGTGACGGTGTTCCACATAAACAGGATGCCGGCGAGCAGGACAAGAACCAGAAGAACCGAAAACAACAGGATCCGCAGACCCACGCTCTGCACCGGGCCGATGATCTCACTGTAATCCATCACGGCGCTGACGATCAGGAAATCGCCTCCGATGGTCACCGGCAGATACGCCGACACCTTCTGCGTGCGGCTCGGCGGATCATCCGCCCACCAGTAGGAATAATAAATCTCCACGCCGCTCTTCCCGGCCATCTGGTTCTCGATCAGCCTCTCCAGTTCGCTGTAATCAAGATCAGGATAGAGCGCCTTGCGGTCCGCAAGCACATCCATACCGATCTGCTCCTCCACCGGGTGCATCAAAATGAGCCCGTCGGAGTCCTTGATCATAACATAACCGTTCTCCCCCATTTGAATGTAT
>JAJQCL010000235.1:0-523 GCA_021202715.1 Lachnospiraceae bacterium | reverse complement strand
CGTCTTCTCATAGACCGTCTCCAGAGGGACATAGAGCACCAGACTCCCGTCCGCCCCATCGGAGGCCGACAGACTGAAATAGTAAGCGCTGTCCCCGTCCACCATGATCTCTGTTTCCTGAAAGACGCCTCCCGCTCCCATGGATTTACTCAAAGTATAGGAGCAATCCTCCCCAACCGCGCAGGACTCACCCGATGCCGCCGTATAGCACAGATAGACGATCTCGTCGGTTCGCTCCCCCGCGATCTCCGTGAGGAAATTCTGCATGGAAAGCGCATCCCCTGCCAGCAGCTCCTCACGTGCCTCCGTAAACTGATCCAGGACCACCAGCCCTTCGGCCAGATCCTGAAAGCTCTCCAGATAGACTTCCAGGTTGTTGGCCACGCTTTCTGAAATATTCATCAACTGATCGCTCTGGCTGTCCAGAACCGTTTTCCGATAGCTGCGAAAGAGCATCATCAACACAATAGCCGCCAGCACCGCCGTCACCACAAGGACCCCGGCAAACAGCACCAGCCAGCGG
>JAJQCL010000193.1:4457-4738 GCA_021202715.1 Lachnospiraceae bacterium | reverse complement strand
ACGCACCGGCCGAAACCGGATCGTATTGTTCGCAGACAGATAATGGATCATGCATATCAGCATGCTGACGACCGGAGATAATCCCGTGGCCAGAGCAGCCCCCTTCATCCCCATGCCGCACGGAAACATAAAAATGTAATCGAAAGCAATATTAAACAGGCTGCTGAGCAGTGTCGCCGACCTCGCCAGCCTCGGCGCGTAATCATTGCGTACAAAGGCTGTGAAAGTAAAATTCAGAATGAAGCATGTTGCAAAGAGCAGTGCGCTCCTCAGGTAGTTGA
>JAJQCL010000193.1:0-4430 GCA_021202715.1 Lachnospiraceae bacterium | reverse complement strand
CGCGGATGATCATGCCGTCGTCTGTTTCCTCGACGTCGGCGCCCATCAGCTTCAAGACGGCATCCGGGCAGAAGATTCCCGCCAGAATAAAGGGCAGGCTGAGCAGAATCTCCCATTCCACCGCACAGGAAAACATATTCCCGGATAACTCATCCCCGCTTTCCTTCGTCAGCATATACCAGGTGGCAAATCCCATGCCAAGCATCGAGCCAAAGGCATACATCAGGCTGTAGATGGGCAGCGCCAGATTTAAGGCGGTGATGCCATTGGCTCCCGCGGCACAGGAAATAAAGAACGTATCCGCCAGAATGTAACAGGAAATGCCGACCATCGCGAAGATGTTCGGCACGATATATTTGCGCAGTTGTTTTTCTATCGTCAGATCATTCACTTCTGTTCTTCGGCGATCCCATCCACCGGCCGGCAGCGAAATCCCTTCTCCCTCAAGGTTTTCTTTCTGCCATTCTACGCGAAAACAGAAGACATTTCAACCGGTAAGAAACAACTCATACTTTTCCCATCGCCTGCAGAAGTCCATAGCCGCCGGAGAGATTGCGAACCTTTTTGAAGTCCTTCTGCATCAGGATCCGCTGGGCAATGTAGCCCCGCAGACCGGCCTGGCAGTAAATCCAGAGCTCCTTCTCCTGCGGAAGCTCGCCAAGCCGCTCCCGCAGCTCATCCACGGGAAGATTGACCGCCCCCTCCAGATGTCCGTTCTGGTACTCTTCCTCTGTCCGGACATCCACCAGACAGGAATTCTCCGGATCCCGTTCCGCCAGGTCATGCCAGTGGAAAACCGGCGCCAGACCCGCCAGCACATTGCCGCTCACCATCCCGGCCATATTGACCGGATCCTTGGCCGAGGAATACGCCGGTGCATAACCGAGCTCCAGATTTTCAAGGTCGCTGACACGGCCGCCCATCTGCATCGCCGTCCCGATCACATCCATTCTCTTGTCCGTTCCCTCGCCGCCTACCGCCTGAGCGCCGAGGATCCGTCCATCCAGGTCAAACAGCAGCTTCAGATAAATGGGGCTTCCCCCAGGATAATACCCGGCATGGTTGAGCGGCGAAATGTAAATCTTCTCATAGGACATTCCCAGTTCCCGCAGAGTTCTCTCATTCACCCCCGTGCAGGCCGCCGTCCGATCAAACAGCTTCAGGACCGAAGCGCCCACAACGCCCCGGAAGCCCTGTCTTGCTCCGCATACATTTCCGGCGGCCAGCCGCCCCTGCCGGTTGGCGGGACCCGCCAGAGCCAGAGACCCACGCCGACGTGTGATCTGGTTCTCCACCTCGATCGCATCCCCGACTGCGTAAATATCCGGATCGCTGGTCCGCAGCGCGTTGTCCGTGACGATGAATTTTCTTTCGTCCAGCTTCAATCCGGCCTGTTCCGCCAGCGTTGTCTCTGGACGGACACCGATTGCCAGAACAACAAAGTCACAGGTCACCGTTTTATTCATCCCCACGAATACTCTGTATTCGTTCTTATCCTCCTGGATTCCGGTGATCGGCGCTCCCAGAAGGACCTCGATACCGGCTTTCTCCAGCGTTCTTGTCAGGATCGCCGCCATTTCCTCATCAAAAGGAGCCATAATCTGAGGCGCCGCCTCCACAATCGTCACATTCAGCCCCCGATGGCGCAGGTTCTCCGCCACTTCCAGACCAATGAAACCGCCCCCGACGACAACGACCCGTCCCCCTTCGGTCTGCTGCGCAGCCTGAAGAATGGCCTGACTGTCCTGCACATTCCGCAGCGTATACACTCCGGGAAGAGAGATCCCCGGTAATTTCGGCACCACAGGCGCCGCCCCGGTCGAAAGGATCAGCTTATCGTACTTCAGAGAGAAAGTCTCCCCTGTATCCAGGTGGCACCCGCTCACCTGCTTCGCCGCACGATCGATCGCGCGCACCTCGCTGCGGGTGCAGACCGTCACACGGAACCGGGCGTAAAAGGACTCCGGCGTCTGAAGCAGGAGGTCTTCGTCGCTCTCGATCACTCCTCCGATATAGTACGGCAATCCACAGTTCGCATAGGAGATGTCCGGTCCCCGCTCGATCAGAATGATCTCTGCTTCCTCATCCAGCCGACGAAGCCTGGCTGCTGCACTGGCTCCTCCGGCGACTCCGCCCACGATCACATAACGACTCATCTGTTTTCCTCCTGCTTTTTCTTATTCTGCATCCTCGTTCTCCAGGTATTCCTGGTAGATCGCCTCGAAATCCCGGACGACTCCCTCGAGCAATTCACCGGCCTGGACCTTCACCGGCGTGCAGCTCCCTGTCTCGTCACAGTGCTTCTCCTTGATACAGGTACATTTCAGACTGCCAAAATGCTCCTCGAACCGCTGTACATACGCCCCGACCGCCGCCTTCATTTTCTTATTCTCCGTGGGTTTATTTTCCCCATAGAGCAGTCCCAATGCCGCCAGAGAACCCAGAAGAGCCCCGCAGGTATTTCCCGTCTGCATTCCGGCTCCGTAAGGGCAGATCAGGCGAAAATATTTCTCATCCAGTCCCAGATCATACTGCTCATTGGAAGAACGCAGCAGGTTCTCCGCGCAGTTCGTGTGATAAAGAGGACGCTCGCTCTCCTCGATGGCCTCCTCCCGTTCGATGATTCCGCGAATATATTGTTCTATCATATGTCTCGTTTCCTCCTGTCGGACCCGCCCTGCGGGCCTGTAATTTCTGAGAGGGAGCAGGCCAATGGCTGCCCACTCCCTCTGTGATCTCGTTTCTTCCCGATGCCGTTTCTCAGCCCAGGATCATCTTGTCCAGCTTCCGCAGGTCTGCGATATGTACCTGCATGGTCTTCCCGATGGAGGCAAAGCACAGGTTGGTTCCCAGAGCCCGTCCGCAGATTCTGGAGATCATTCCCTTCTCTCCGCCGGAGATCGAGAAGACCGGACGATCCAGCCAGTCCGCCTTGGCCGCCAGCGTCACTTCCGCCACGCGGGCCACATCGCCGTAGGACTGCGGTGCGAAAGAATATTTCAGAATATCCGCTCCCAGGTCATACTCTTCACGGACAATCGCCGTCATTTCCTCGTTGGAGGGAGTATTGTTCCAGTCATGATGCGCGATCAGCAGCAATACACCGTTCTCATGAGCCAGCTTCCGCAGCACAGGGATATACTCCCGATGAGGCAGCTCAATATCCACCACATCGATGCAGTCGGAGGTCACGGCCGCCTCCAGGATCTCCTTCTTCACCTCATAGGAGAGGTCCTGTTTTCCCCGGTCCGCGAAGTCCCGGCAGGTGAAGAGGATCGGCGTGTCTCCCATGATCCCGCGAATCGTCTGCAGCGCCTCATCCCGGACTTCTTTCCTGTCAATCCCGACCAGCGCATCGGAGCGCCACTCGATCATATCCGGATTGTTCTCCTTCGCAGTCTGAGCCTGCTCCCGCAGATCATCCATATCCACCGCCATCACAGGGATCGTAACGTAGAGTGCTCCATCATTCAGATTGGGAAGTTTTCCTTTCATCTGCGCACCCCCTCACATACCGATCTTGTAGACGACTTTTTTGATGGGCTCCGGCTTGTCTTTCATGATCCCGGTGCGGTGCACCTCCCCGGGGAAGGAGAGAGCAAAGAGACCGGGACGGAGCCAGTAGGTGCCGTCAGGCTCGCCAAAGAAATCGCCGCAGTCATTGTTCACGCGGAACTCGCCGTTGGGCGTGATCCGGGGATCATTGACATCCGCCGTCTGAACTCCTTCGGTTCCCTCGAGCATGTAGTGAATGTCCGCGCGCAGGCGGTGCGCCTCGAAGGGAGCGGTCTCCTCCGGCTCTGTGTCATAGACCTTGGGAACGAGGAAAGCCTGATTGTCCGGCTTCAGATCCAGACGCTTCTCCGGCATGTTCTCCACGGTAACGTTCTCCAGATAGCACAGGGCCTCGTAGACCTTCGGCATGTCCTTGTACTTGTCCTTGTTTTTAATGGTGTCAAAAATCATGTTGCTGTTGTCTCCTTTTCTCTCAGTTTCCCCAAATAGATCATTAAACCTCCATTTTCGTCAGTATCTTTGTGACCGGCTTGGGTTCTCCATCCATGATGCTGACTTTATGAGCTTCTCCAGGATAAATAGCTACGAAATAACCTTCATTAATGTATATTTGACCGTCCGCTTCTCCTTCAAATTCTCCATAATCCGGCTCTTCGGCACCGTAAACGCCAATTCCCTTCATTTTTTTGACGTCAGCGATCTGAACGCCCTCGCGCCCTTTCATAATATAATGAATATCTGCCCGAATCTCATGAGCCTCAAAGGGGCATTTCTCTTCCGGCTTCGTCTCGTATTTCACTGGAATGAAGAACAGCTTGTTTCCATCAACAAAGACCTTCTCTGAAGGGAAATTCTCCTCTGTGATGGTTGACAAATATTTCAATGCGCGGTACAGCTTCTCGTCTCCCTTATAT